>NZ_CEXWTU010000030.1:0-27357 GCF_982758155.1 Marinagarivorans sp.
CTACCCGCCACAAACGCTCGCCACTCATTTTATAAGCATCAATAAATACTTTACCGGTGTACCCAAACTGCGAGCTATCGCGTTGGTTAGATGGGTCCCACTTCAAAATAATTTCATATTCACCGTCGCCATCTACATCGCCCACAGAGGCATCGCCAGGTGCGTATGTGTAGGCTTCGCCGCTGGGAATGGCCGCGTTGGGCGGTGGCGTTAAATCAATCGCGTGGTATTGCTGCGCCCACACGGCAACCTCTTTGCTGGCTGCTCCTTCGGCACCATTATTAACGGCACGCACGCTGTAGCGATCGTTCTGCGAGGCCCCTCTATCGATGTAATTGGTGACATTACTGATAGGCGCATTGGTAATTTTTTGGCCGTTGCGATAAAGGTTAAACGCGGTACTTTTCGCCTCGCTACCCCACAGGCGCCAGCTAACATAGACACCATCACCGGTTTTAACCGCCACTAAACCACGGTCCAATTTTTCCATCTGCTTACCGGAAATAACCTGCGCTACCGGCGCAACATGGTGGCCGCGATCAACATCAGCTACCGAGCTAGAACTTGCAACACTCGATGGCTCGCTAGAAGCAATAACTGGGGCAGACGAAGACGTCGCCTGGCTACTGATGACAACCTGACTACTCACCGCTTGGCTGCTGCTTGTGCTCGGCTCACCAGCACAAGCCGCCAAGGCGGCTGCTGTGCTGACTAAAACGATTCTTTTGAACATGACGTGGGTCCTCTGTTGTAATAATTTTTGACTACTTTTTGTTATCTAAACCTGCACCCGCCAATACAACCAAACTGGCTAGCGCCACTTCTACTTTTTCGCCCAGAATCTTCACAGTGCATGCAGTACAACGGCCTCAAATACAACGTTCAATCGCTTTTACTGATTAAACAGCGATGGATTATGTGGCTGACCGCCTAATAACGGCTAACCACACCACAATAATGAAACCGATTACATTTGTTGTGACCTGCAGCACTTAATGAATACGAAATCTGTTTTTTATATAAATATTGGCTGTTTGTTGTATTAATAAGTCCATAAATTGCCTAAAAACACCAATATTGAGTAGTGCAATATAGGGAATTGGCCATACCGATTCCATATGCAAACGATTACATTTAAGGGCAAATACCAAACAGGTCACAAATATTCATAATTAAGAGTTAAAAAATGACTATGCAGGAGAGATAAAATGCTTTTGTCGGGTCGCGCTAGGCTTATTGCGATGTTTACGGTACATTCAGTCTTTAAATGGTAAACCTTGGCGAATTATGGCCAGTATTAAAGATGTTGCTCGCTTAGCGGGCGTTTCAGTGGCAACGGTATCGCGAGCGATTGCCATTCCAGAGAAGGTCTCTGAAAAAACGCTAAAGAAAGTAAACGATGCGGTTGCCCTATCGGGCTATCGCCCAAACTTGCTGGCGCGTAATTTCCGTTCATCCCGATCATTTTGCATTGTTGTGATGGTACCCGACATTACCAACCCGTTTTTTGCGCAGGTGATTAAGACGATAGAGGATCGTGCACAGCAACGCGGTTACGCAGTACTTCTGGGGGATACCCGCGACCAAAATAGCCGCGAACAAGCGTATGTGGAAAGGGTTGAAACCCGCCTGGCCGATGGCTTAATCCAACTGCGCCCTAACGAAATTCACGTAGAAGGCCAGCCGCTCCCCATCGTGTACGCCTGCGGCTGCGCCAATGTTCCCAGCTGCAGCGTTACTATCGATAACATCCTAGCGGCCCAAAAAGTGGTGGATTACTTAGTTTCACTTGGCCACACGCGTATTGGCTGCCTAACAGGGCTACGTGAAAACCCGCACACAATAGAACGCCTGGTCGGCTTCAAACGTGCGCTCGAGAATGCGGGGCTAGAATACGACGAGCAGTACGTGATTGAAGGCGATTTTACGCTGGGCTCGGGCCAAGACAGCGCGCAGCAAATTATGCGCCGACCCAAACCACCCACAGCAATATTCTGTATGAGCGACCAAATGGCCATGGGCGCAATTCAAGCACTGCAAGCACAAGGTATTAAAATTCCTCAGCAGATGTCCATTGTCGGGTTTGATAACATCCCCTACGCCGAGTTTTGGCACCCGTCCATCACCACGGTTTCGCAGCCCGCCGACGAAATTGGCAAGCGCGCGGTTGATATGCTGGTAGCTATGATAGAAGGCCAAGAGCTGACCCTAGAAAGCAAAATACTACCCACCCAACTAATAGTACGCGACAGCAGCGGCGCAGCGCCGAAAGACATTACCTAGGGCCGAAGAAACAAGATTCCATCCACGAATACTTAATTCCAACGCCCTTACCCTCACCCCCTAAACACCATCCCCGCTTCACCCGCCAGACGAAAGGCTCCTCAATTTGAGCACCACAGCACAGTTATTTTTGCAATATTTTCTCAACAGAATAGAGGATATTGTACTTGTGACAATCTTCACACTTATTTAAAACACACCTGTTGATAATTTTATTATCGTATACAAAAGGGTATTTATTGAAAACAAAACGGACAAAAAAGTATAAGAACTTAGGGTCGTATTCACAAAGGTGTATTTATGTTTGCAAAGAAAAAGATAATCGGGGTATTGGCGGCTCTCAGTTTCGTCGCGATAGCTGGCTGCACTGGCACCTCAGACGAGGCGTCATCTAGCGCAGAAACCACTCAAAGCTCAAGTAGTGCACCCACTATTATCTCATCAGCGGCAAGCTCTGAGTCATCCAGCATTCAAAATGTTGAGCCAACGATATCGATCACCGCAAGCATGGAAGACGGTTTGAATGTCGTTAGCAATATTAACGATGGCGACCTTAACAGCTATTGGGCGGCGAACGGCGAAGGCCAATGGCTGCAATTCGAAGTCACACCCACCCAACCTCTAGGCGGCATTTCTCTCGCTTGGCACAAGGGTGACGAGCGCAAAGCCTATTATGAAATTCTGGTCAGTGATGACGGGCAAAATTGGCATACGGTTATTGAGCGCACCGAAAGTATCAGCGGGCTTAATCAAGCGGATATAAAATTCCATACTCAGGTTAATATGCCGTTTATTCGCATTGTCGGATATGGCAACTCAGGCGGCTCTACCTGGAATAGCATCACCGAGGCCGACCTCTTATTTTGTGATAATTTCTCTTGTGCGCCACAGTGTGATGATTATCCCGCATGCATTACAAATAACGCACCGGTAAGCTCTTCTAGCTCCTCCAGCACAAGCTCTAGCGCTGCATCATCGGAACCTGCGAACCCAAACGCCGCTTACCCCGTTGACGTTGTACCAGATATTGCACGCTGGAAAATTACCTTGCCCGTCGATTCGAACGGCAACGACAGCTCCGGCGGTAGCAGCAAAGACGACATCAACCACAACGCCGCTGAAATTGAAGATGAAGACCTAGAAGAGCTCATTAGAGAGCCTTATTTCTTCGTTGAGAATGGCGAAATGGTTTTTAATGCACACTGCGCAGGTGCAACCACGAGCGGCTCTAGTTATCCACGCTCGGAATTACGTCAGCGTGTGGGTGGCGGTGATAATTACTGGTCGGTTGATCAATTCCAGTACATTAGCGTGGACTTACGCATAACCGAAACCCCTATTAATAAACCAGAAATTAGTGTTGTGCAAATTCACGGCCCAGACGATGAGCCCCTGCGTGTTCAATATAGCGCCAATAGCCCTGGCGGCATTTGGTATATATGGAACGAAACCAATAAAGTCTACCTAGACCCCGACAAAGATAACTTCGAATATAAGTTGGGCCAACGCTTGCGGGTTGACGTTACCGTGGATGGCGGCCGCATTTATCTTTACCTTAAAAACTTAGACAACGAACAAACGTACTCGAATGATTGGGAATCCAATGATTCCACAGGTTATTTTAAAGTAGGCACCTACACCCAATCTTCCATTTATTTACAATCAATTAAAGGCGGCGATGCCCAAAACGAGCCAGCAGACGCAGCCGGTGAGGTTCGCGTTTCACGCATTCAATTATTTGAAACCTACGAAGGGAAAACTACAGGTGTTCACCCAAGCGAGAACAATAACGGCAATAATCCCGACACGCCCACGCAAGAAGCTGCGGCGGAAATTCCTGCAATAATTACTGATGGAAACCTGTTTGATTTAGAGGGCGGTGAAAATGATCTTAACCCTTTGACTAACGCTAAAACGTTGCAATTTTTACCTTTGATCGCAAAACATACAACCTCTGGCGGCAACGGCTTACGTCATGAGTATAAAATTAAGACGAGTGAGCGAGATAATTTTTTTGCAACTTATGAAAAATTTAAAGCCACCGTAAAAGTTGAGATGTCTAATGGTGGAAAAACGATTATCTCGCAAATCCACGGAGGTGTTGATATAACAACACTCCTTAAGGTTTTCGTATCGGATACGAATGAATCTGGCTTTGAAGATAGCCAAGCCAATAATGGCGTATTCGACGTTTACGCCCGCATTCAGGTCAGCAGTAGCAGTGAAGATAAAATGCCGCTAGGCACCATTCGCAGTGGAGAGTCATTTGATTTGGAATTAACCAATGATTATGGCGTTGTCACTATTACAGCATTCGGAAAAACCTTTAAACGCGACGCTGTTGATGATGGCAAGGCCTACTTCAAGTTCGGCAACTATCTTCAATCGCAAAATCCACAGGGCAGCGTGAAGTGCGGAACACCGGGCGATACTCAATCCATGCTTGATTGCTATACACAATTCGGGATTACCAACGCAGTAGTCACCATGACCGATGTTAGCTATGAACGTAAATAATAGGTGACAGCTATTATTTAAACCTACTCACTCAGAAAGTGGAGTGAATCTTTTAATAATTGACATTGACTTTTCACCAAAAAGTAAATGTCAATTAGGGGCGTGCACGGAATAAGTTGCTGGAATTTGGGTTTTTGGGCGCTTGCTTGACGAGGCGAAAATATGGCGTAATGGCCGGCTATTGCAAATATTTTTAACGAAGGCAAGCGTGCACCCAGGAATTCAAAAACGGGAAGTTATTTCATGCACGCCCCCTACCTTAAGAGTAATGGACTTTTAGCTTTCGAACAGGGAATTAAATCTAAGGGATATTGCCAAGGAGGCCGATTTCATAAACGAGTAAAACCCTGCAATCTCATGGAAAATTTATTTTACAAGAATTCAATATTTTACAAACAAAATATGCTGCAAGTAATTTGAATACTCGCAGCTTATCGCCTCGCCATGAAGCTCTCTATCAATAAGTATGGATGTGCTTTCAGCGATGAGTTCTGTTTCACCATGATAATGATAAGATTGGGATTAGAAATACCATCTCAAATTGATTAATCAATGAAGTCTTTTGTCAGATCATAACTACTGAAATCGCTTCCCCTTAATTTTCACCTCAAGCTTGGTGGATTGTTTTTGCAAAACAACGGCTTGATAGACTTCTATTAAATCTGATATTTCCAATTTTTTTAACTCGTCAACCAATCGCTCTTTGGTATCGAATGGATAATTACTCACTTGCCAGTCTTGGAATTGCCATTGAACAGCTCCCCAAAGTTCGTCAGGTTCCTTTTCTAACGTTGTGATTAAATCGGCTATGCGCTTCTGAAGCCATCCCTGAGATTGATTGTTGAGTACCGTGAAAAACTCATGTTCAAATTGATCCAAGCGATGAGACAACCTGTCCAGCTCAGTACTATTACTCTGGATGGCCATCGCTATACCCGCGTGTCCATTGATATCCACTTTGTGACTAGCTACAAAATACGCCATTTCCTCATGCGTTCTAAGGCGCGTAAAAATTTCACTCGCCATCAGACCACTAATTAGCTCAAAACACACCAATTCTTGCATTGAAATATTGGACGATATATACACACGAGAATAAGCGTTATCACCCTGCGCTGAATTTTTCTCTATCTTTAAATCGAGCCCTTTCTGGAAGTCGATAAATTGCTTGGGATATACCTCACCAGTTTGACGCAGAGAGAAATACTCACGCGCAGAATCTGCCATTAAGCTCACCATTTCCGGACTATAATTACCGGCAGAAAAAATTCGCGTGAAATGATTTTTCATTATAGCTTCATGGTATTCACGCAAATCATCTAGCTGTAATACCGTTAGCTCTTGAAGTAATTCTTCATCGCTCCAACGGAAATTACCCACTCTATTATGTGCTAGTATTACCATTTGGTGGGGTAAAGGAACTTGCTCCAACAACTCAAACCACTGGTGATAAGCCTTAATTTCGCGTTTGAAACTCTGCTCGTTCAATTGCACTTGACTGAACAGCCTCAACAATTGATCCATTAATTTTGGATGATGCTCGGTAGGTCCGTGAATTTCGATAAATTGCGTCTGTTGCGGTGTCAAACCTAGCTTTATCTCAAGTCTCGCGTCCTGCGCCATTTTCCAAAGCTCTTGGTTTTGTGAATAGAGCATATTATTCAAAATTTTTGCCAATACAGTATTTTTTGCTGAAAGCTCTCCAAGATTACTATCCAAACGGAGATGGGTAAATCCCCAGCTACTGTAAGGGTTGTCATCCTGCATTAAATAGGCTTCTACACCCTCGCGGGCAACTATTTCTGTGGCATCAAAATAATGTCTTTCGGCGAGTGGTGCTGCATCTCGACTAATCCAAGGGTTTGGCTGCGATATTGAGAAATTCCATTGTTTCTGTAGTTCAGCCCACTTTACGATCTCACCGGTATCTACAGAGTTCACACGAAAATATCCCGGCTGATACGGAATAGGCTTCTCTGCAATTTCTTCATTGCCCACATGCCATACCATAAGCTTATTTGTATTTAATTGAGCCAGTAGATGTTGAACCGATGCTTTATTAATTCCCGCGAAAACATACGGCTCATACAGGGTATATTCATAAGGAACCTTCCATAGATTATGCGCAATCTGGTTCATAATCTCCATCGGGCTTTTAATGTGTAAACCTTTGCTTTTATTTTTAGCGAACCAACGTAGATCTTCATAAGCATGCTCTATCTCGATATTCTTCTTTAAAAAATCAAAGTACCCTAAAGTAGCCGCAATAATATCTGAGCGCCGCTTCTCACCTTCACCCATCAAAATAAAATTAATCCAAACCAAGCCACTATTACCAAGGGCGTCAGACTCAATCACAACGGTTAAATCATCTACCCAGTTCATTTTTTTAAGCTGGTATAATAGTGAACCCGGTTGATTTTTTTCGATAAGACTCGCCACATATTCGTTAGTTTTAAAACGCCAGTCGGCTGAGTTATTAGCAATGGGGAAAACAAGCCGCATCATATTCCGCTTTGAATCGTACTTTAAATGCACTTCGCGGGTACCACTCATCGAAGCAAAAGCATCAACAGCCAACATTGGACGGTCAATCTGCGAATTCTGTACTTGGGAAAATTTTTGCCTTGCTTTACGCTCTAACGTATCAACACCGTCCCTGCCGTAAATGACTAGCCTCATTAGGTTTGCAGAGTAATAGGTCCTGTAAAAATACTTCATTGCCGCGTGTAATTTATCTGCCTCAGCACGATTCAACGTTTCGGAATTTCCTGCCATAAACTTTGTAATAGGGTGTGATGAATCGACCAATTGGCCTATTATTGCCCGACTTACTCCATGGCCATATCGTGATGTCCATTCGTTATCCACCGCAGATATTTCTTTTTGTGAATATTCGGGGTCGAACAATGGGGCCGTAATCATGTTTGCAAACCGGTCCAAACTTTCATCAAAAGCTGAATTAGGAGCCAAGAACCGGTAATCCGTTAACTGCGAGAATGTTGAGCCATTCACACTTCCACCCACTTCGCCCAAAAACTGACGAAAACTATCGGGCTCAGGGTATTTCTCTGATGCGATAAACAGCATGTGTTCCGTATAATGCGCTAGCCCCTGATGCATTATTGGGTCTTGATAAGAACCAACACCCACGGTTAAAAAAGCGCCAGACATATCAGTTTTTGAATCAGATACCAAAACGACTTGCAGGCCGTTATCCAATGTCAGCTCACGGTACTGCCGATGATCTGAAGCGTTTGTTTTGATAGCGCTTAGACTTTCTAGTTTCTCACTAGATTGGTGAGCACACGATGTAAGGCTAGACAAAAGAATACATATAAAAAAAGCAATAACTAGGCGGGCGCCCTGCTCCATACTCATTAGCAACAACTCCATTTAATTAAGAAGTGAAACCTAACTCAACACCACTCACTATGCAACAAGGAAAACTATAGGCACAAACAAAGGAATTCATGCTCTACTTGATCTTACAAACCCCTTACAGATCTATGTGCTTAGGAGCGAAAAGAGAAACCTCACCCACTCACGCTTGACGTCGCCCCCCCCTACCTTCGTTGCTCAAAGCCTTACACGCCAAAACATGCTTCCATGAAGCACCCTGATAAAAAACCGAGGCGATAACGGCTCCTACATTATTCTAATAACCCGCCTCCCTGCAGGCACCTTCACCTAATTGAATAAACTATTACCTGCTCGATCCTTTCAATGATTGCCAGCTCAACATATCTCCCCCAGCAGTAACGCCATATAACCCACAAACAAGAAATCCAAAACCTTGCTGTCACACCTCCCTCAGTATTTCACGGCCTATTCAGTTAATTTGATTAAACTAATAGACTACAATATTCGTCATGGCCCTCTCTTTAGGTTAGCCTCAACAGAATTAAACGGAAGCACATGCATGAGCCTTTTAAGAATCATTCTAACCACACTCCTCAGCGGGCTACTCATCAGCAGTTGCGCCAGCCTGAATAAAGACCAGTGCCAGATGGCAGATTGGCAAGCTCTAGGCTTTGAACAAGGTAGCCAGGGTAAGAGCATGACTCGCTTCAACACCTACCAACAAGACTGCGCCAAACACCAAATCAAAGCCGACTTTAATGCTTTTAAAAGCGGCCACGCTCAAGGTATTCAAACCTACTGCACTTTTGACCAAGGCTTAAATAACGGTAAACAGGGTGTCGACTACAATACCCACTGCCCACGCAGCCAATTCCCCACCTTTGAAGAGGGTTATCGTTCAGGCATTAATCGCTATTGTAGCTACAGCAACGGCTTAACGGCTGGCGCAGAAGGTAAGAGCATTAACCCCAACTGCCCGACTCAACACCACCCCGAGTTCCATCACGGTTACGCCATCGGCCAACAGCAACATCACCTAAGCCAGCACATCGATACCTTAGTCAAAAAACTTGATGACACTCAAGAAGCCATGGAAGACGCCGACGATCATATCAGCACCGCAGAAGCCATTATCATTAGCGCAACCAGCACGCCAGAATCGCGTAAACAAGCCTTAGAAGATATTAAATATTATAAAAAGCAACACCGTCAGCTAGACCGCGATTATCACGATCAACTTGATTCACTCGATATTGCGAAACAGGAATATGAAGCCCTGCTTCGACAGTAGGCGCAAGACTAAGGGGCGTGCATTAAATAAGTTTCTGGAATTTGGTTTTGTGGGTGCACGCTTGGCGAGGGAAAAATACTTTATCCAATAATACTTGCCTCCCGCTCCCTCAGCAGCGTTGCTCAAAGCGTTACACGCCTCGGTAATAGCTCCTCGACATTGTGCTCCTCGGTAATAGCTCCTGCATTACCCTAATAACGTATATCCCTATACGGATGCAATGCCTACTAAGGGGTTTCCTACCCCGATGCGTTACCCTAATTAGCCACTTCCATGTGGCGATGCAATGCCAACGAAGAGGCTCCTGCCTCGATGCATTACCCTACTGACCTATGGCCTATAGGCCCCGGTAGGTGCCCTCGTCTAATTGGACAAACTATTATTGCCTCGCCCCTTACCGTCGTTGCTCGAAGCGTGACATCGCTTACATTCAATAACAGGTCGCACTCTGCACAAAAATATTGCCGCACCATATAAGCGCGCACCACCATTCCCAACACCTCTTTTTTCTCACTCACAGAGCCCTAATAAAGCTCATCGACAGCGCACAGCGAACTACCATGGTGCGCCCCCGCTAGAGACAATCGAAAAAACGCCCCAAAACCCCCAAAAACGACGCACCATTTTGGCTCAAATATTGCTTTAGTGCGAAATATTTCAATTTTAATAAGGTCACGACATGAGCCAATCTTCTTTTAAAGCTAATTTCCTTTCTTTAAGGGGGCGAGCCAAGATACTTCACAGCACATGGTTTGCCTTTTTTATCACCTTCCTTGTTTGGTTTAGCCATGCGCCGTTAATGTCTACGATTAAAAGCAGCATGGGCTTAACCGATATTGAAGCGAAGATATTACTGATTTTAAACGTGGCCTTAACCATCCCTGCACGTATTGTTACAGGGATGCTGGTCGATAAATATGGCCCACGCAAGTCGTATACCGCCATGCTAGTCGCAACAGCCTTACTGTGTTTTTTCTTTGCTTCGGCGCAGTCTTTTGAAACCCTAGCACTGGCTAAGTTTCTTATGGGTTTTGTCGGCGCTGGTTTTGTCATTGGTATTAGAATGATCAGCGAATGGTATCCCGCTCGCCAATTAGGTTTAGCAGAAGGTATCTACAAGGGCATGGGTAATGTCGGCTCGGCTGTAGGTGCTGGTTCGTTAGTGTATGTCGCCAGTTTATTTGGTGGCGACGATTCTTGGCGTTATGCGATCGCGTCAACAGGCGTCATTGCGCTGGTGTATTCTGGAATTTATTACAGCGCTGTAACGGATACCCCGGTAGGTTCAACCTATTTTAAGCCCAACAAGTCCGGCGGCTTAGAACTTACCAGCAAGCGCGATTTCATTTTTTGCGTTCTGTTTAATATTCCAATGGTTGTCGCGTTGGCGGTATTAACCTGGCGCGTAACAGACGCCGGAGTAGTCGCCGGTACAGGCAACAGTGTGATTGCCGGAGCGGGTTTAATCAGCGATGTGACGTCTTACGTGATATATGGTCTATTGCTGAGCCTCGTGGCCTATCAGACGCTTAAGCTCTTTCAAGTCAATAAAGATATGCTGCAAGCACCACCGATAGATGACATTCTCCAATATAAATTTAAACAAGTCGCGATACTCAGTGTTGGTTATGCAGTAACGTTTGGCGCAGAGCTATCTGTCATTTCGATGCTAGCCCAATATTTTGAAAGCCAATTTCTAGTAGCAGCCGCTGCCGCAGGTGTATTTGGCGCATGCTTTGCCGCTGTTGATGTACTGTCTTGCCCATCCGGTGGTTTGATCAGCGATAAATTAGGCCGCAAGATACCGATGATAATATTACTCAGTGGCGCCGCGATCGGATTCTTAGTCATGTCCTTCATTACACCCGAGTGGCCAATAGCCGCCGTGGTAACAACGATGATGATCTGTTCCTTTTTCCTAGGTTCTGCAGCGGGCTGTGTCTTTGCCGTTGTACCACTGGTTAAGCGCAAGCTAACGGGGCAAATTGCAGGCACGGTCGGGGCTTATGGCAATGTAGGGGCAGTCGTCTTTTTATTAGTATTTTCCTTTGTCACACCATCAGCATTTTTCTTAACCATTTCAGCAGGAGTTGCCTTTGCTGTTTTATGCGCACTATTTTTAGATGAGCCTAAAAGCAAAATGGCGGAAGTAATGCCAGACGGCACAGTTGAATTTATTGATATGCACTAAACGTACGTAACTAAGGGGCATGCACGGAATAAGTTGCTGGAGTTTGGGTTTGTGGGTGCTTGCTTGACGAGGCGAAAATAGGGCGCAATAGCCGGCTATTGCAAATGTTTTTAACGAAGGCAAGCGTGCACCCAGGAATTCAAAAACGGGAAGTTAGGGACGAGGCAATAATAGTTTGTCCAATTAGGCGAAGATATCGGCTTTCTTATCGAGGCGCTTAAAGGGGCGCATGCCTTGGCATGTAACGCTTTGAGCAACGAAGGTAAGGATGTCGAGATCGAGCATTAGTGGATGAAATATTGTTTCCTCGTCCCTTATTTCATGCACGCCCCTAAGCACATAAACAAGAAGCAAAAGTTGCAGAATACATGCAGATGTCTTCTGCAACTTTAGAGACGAGGCAATAATGGCTGAGCATCTACAAACAACAATAAGCTTCACGTTATCTCAACGCTCTCTTGCGGGGCTTAAGCCGCAAAATGAAGATGCAATCGGTATTCGTATTCCCAAAGGCGCGCTATTAAGCAATAAAGGAGCCGTTGCCGTTATTGCCGATGGAGTGAGTGCCGCCGAAGCCGGAAAGGAGGCCAGCGAAACATGCGTGAATAGTTTTTTGGCGGATTATTTTTCAACACCGGATAGTTGGAGTGTAAAAAAATCAACGTCTCAAGTACTAACCGCACTTAATTGTTGGCTTTACAGCCAGGGGCGACATTTTACAGATGCCAGAAAAGGCTATGTCAGCACCTTGAGCACCATTATTTTCAAATCTCAAACGGCCCACGTTTTTCATATTGGCGATTCGCGAATATACCGCTTACACAAAGGCACGCTTCAGCAAATTACGACTGATCACAGTACCTATATCAATGACCGCCAGTCCTACCTTACGCGCGCAATGGGATTAGATGTACATATTGATGTTGATTACCGAAGTATTGATGTTGAAGTCGGCGATATCTATTTTTTGAGTACCGATGGTATTCACGACTTCATAAAATTCGATATTCTTCGCGACCACCTTAAACAGTTAACGCCTGCACACGGGGAATCTGATTTTGATCATACGTGTAACGATTTAATCGAGCTCGCACTCGCTAACGGCAGTAAAGACAACCTAAGCTGTCAGATCCTACGCATCCAAAGCCTCCCCAAGCAAACCATCGGCGAAGTGAGCCGGAAGCTTTCAGGGCTGCCTTTCCCGCCATTTTTATCGCCAGGCATGATTCTGGATGGCTACAAAATCATAAAAGAACTACATGCTAGTAATCGCAGCGAAGTGTATCTCGTTCAAGACGTAGATAGCGGCGAACGTTATTGCATGAAGACGCCCTCCATAAATTTTAATGATGATTTAGGCTACATAGAACGCTTTTCAATTGAGAGCTGGATTGGGTGCCGAATTAATAATTCTCACGTTATAAAAGTCATCGATACCACGCGTGTCAAAACAGCGTTGTATTACCTGACGGAATATATTGATGGCATAACCTTGGCACAATGGATTAAAGAAAACCCCAGCCCTTCCGTACAAGATGTTATTTATATTGTTCAGCAAATTGAAAAAGGGCTGCGAGCGATGCATAGACGCGAGACCTTACACCAAGATTTAAAACCTGAAAATATCATGATTGATAGAAATGGTGAGGTGAAAATAATTGATTTTGGCTCCTGTCATATAAAAGGTCTTGCAGAAATTGCCAGCCCCATTGAGCGCTTCGGCATCCTGGGTACGGCGGGGTATTCCGCACCCGAAGTAATATTAACGAGCAAGAGCACAGTTCAGTCGGAAGTGTTTTCACTTGCAGTCATTGTGTTTGAAATGTTTACAGGACAAGAACCCTTTTCTGGAAAACTGCATAAATGCCGAACGAATAAAGCCTATCTGGCAACGAAATACGTGCCCAGCTGTGAGTTGAACCCTCTAGTTCCTATTTGGATAGATTGCGCAATTAAAAAAGGATTGCGATTTAACCCCGAGAGGCGCTATATGGAAGTTTCTGAATTTCTACACGAATTGAAGGCACCTAACCCCAAATACGGAGCACGTGGAAATGCGGCACTGATAGACAGGAACCCGCTCATATTCTGGAAGGTAATGAGTCTATTTTGGTTTGTTGCTTTCTGTTTATCAATCGCGTATTAAAATTCGATTGGGCAAACTAAGGGGCGAGGCAATAATGATTTGTCCAATTAGACGAGGGCGCCTGCTTTCTCAACAAGGCGCTCGAAGGGGCGCATGCCGGGGCCTATACGGATATAGGTCATTAGGGTAACGCATCGGGGCAGGAGCCCCTTATTAGACATTGCAGGAGCATTATGTCGTGGAGCAGTTACCGAGGTATGTAACGCTTTGAGCAACGCAGTTGAGGAAGCAGGAGGCAAGTATTATTGGATAAAGTACTTTGTCCTCGGCCCTAATACTTAAGTAATAAAAAACGATGTCTTATTCCAATTCACCACTTACGAGCGCTCATCCAATATTGGACGAATACTATTGCCAGACTAGAATTATTGAATAGAGACTAAATCTATCGCTACAGTTAAAAGATCAAAGTCTACTTATAGCTCAACGCTCAACTACGAATTTTAAGCTAAACGGGCTTATTCATTTTATCAGCAAACATTCAGGGACAATTGTTATGCAGGTTCCAGTGACCTTTAAAGCGGTTTTTTACGGGGCACTGGCATCATTGGCGTGTATTATTGCCGTCGACCACCTGCCCGAGCGACGTACAATAATTTACCCTGCGTCCAACATTTCTGCACACCATTTCACAGAACCCAGTACAGCAGGCCGAGCCAGTTGGACCAATGAAGATAAGCTCCACTTCCAATGCGACATGTATAGCCGTGAGGGTTATAGTAATTGCGGAGTTAATTTGAGCCTTAAAAACGGAGAGAAGAACTTCGATCTATCGGGATACGATGCCGTTTATCTAAAAGCAACAATCAATAGTCCAGAAAAATGGCTGCGATTCTTCACCGAAAGCTGGCTAAATGAATATTCAGCAACGAATGCAGACGCCACCCAAACAGCTCAAGCCTTGATTCGCACTGCCGATATAGCAAAGGGCGTCACCATCAATTTACGCCAAATCAACATCCCCGACTGGTGGATTCAACGCTTTCATGATGCCCCCACAAATTATACCTATCCCCACTTTCGTGAAACAGAGGCTATTGGCCTAGTACTTGGCGCGCCCATGGAACTGGGTGTTCACGACGTAAAATTAGAGCAGGTTGTTTTCGTTGGAAAATTAATTGCTGTAGAAAAAGTTTACCCAATTATTCTTGCTGCATGGCTAGCTGCATTTTTACTGTATTTTTTATATAACTTTTTCATTATAAAAAATAGGCTCGCGCAAGAGAAACTGACCACGCAAGTGCTTTCGCAAGAATCAGAAAAATATAAAAAACTATCATCAACAGATCCGTTGACTGGCGTATTAAACAGAAACGGCCTTGAATCTGCTCTCAATGGAATCTATAAAAAATTAGAGGACAACGAAAAGGTTATTTTATTGATACTGGATTTGGATCATTTTAAAATAATTAATGATGAACGGGGTCATGATATAGGCGACCTCGTTTTAAAAGGCATCGTAAATACTCTAAAAGAGAATGTTCGCAACAGTGATTATATTGCAAGATGGGGCGGTGAAGAATTTATTATCGTAACCCACAATACCGATATATCCGGCGCAATACCCTTAGCCGAAAAATTACGTCGCGAGATATCGGCAACAAACTTTCCCGTAGAGCCACCACTTCAAGTTACCGCGAGTATTGGCATATCGATATTCAACGCAGATTGCGATTTTGAAAAAGCGTTTAAATGTGCCGACGAGGCATTGTATCAAGCGAAAAGTCAGGGAAGAAACTGTTCCATACTAGGAAAAAACACATAACGCAGCTAACAAAACAGAATGGTTTTGTGACTTAAAACCTCAGAAGGACTTGTAAGTCCGGTTATAATATAATCACTACAAAGTAAAAAAATCGCTCATTGAAAAACGATACATTATGACAACAACAGACACCACCTTAAAATACAGAGAGCAACACAAACAACGCCTAAGTTACATGCCTTGGTTGTACTGGGCCTTAAAGCCCACACAGCGAGAATGGGCGCAAGCTTGGCAGCAAGAGTGGCAGGCTTATTTACAAGACATGGAAACAGTAACCATTACGGGTGATTGTTTTATTTCACCCGATGCAAAATTATTCGCCGAACGCGGCCGCCCGATAACGATTGATTCAGGGAGTTTTATTGGCGCAGACGCAATTTTACATGGGCCAATAACAATCGGAAAAAACGTAGGCATTAATCATCACGTCACCATGGATGGCGGAAGCCAAGGCATCACCATTGGCAATAATTGCCGCATTGCCGCCTACTGCCACTTTTACGCCTTCAACCACAGCATCGCCAGCGACCGCCTCATCGAACAACAACCGGTCACATCGAAAGGCATTGTATTAGAAAACGATATTTGGCTAGGTGCGCACGTAGGAATTGTTGATGGCGTGACTATTCACGAGGGTGCTGTAGTTGGAATGCAAAGTGTTGTTACGAAAGATGTTGAAGGGAATACGGTTGTGGCGGGTAACCCGGCTCGGGTTGTTAAAAGGCGGGGGTAGTTGTTCCAAACAGAGAATATTCTATATTTGAAAACCAAATTTAATATATGCCGAGCGGCCACTGGACCTATCCGCATAAGCACCAAGATTTGCCGCACGATATAAATTTTCGTTGAATAGATTCTTGAGTATTAATTTAATACTCAGGTCATACTGAGTAATCGTGAAAACACGCGACAAAGATGCATCTACAGATTGGTAAGCATCAAGCTTACTGAGCTCCTGAGGATCTAAAGATCGATCTGACACGCCATAAATACCTAAAGTTGCGTCCCAACTATACGAAAAATCCCAGTGGTTAAAAATACTCCATGTAATATCAGGTACATGTGAAGCAGCGTGCGTCTCACCTACCCCCACAATTCTATTTTTCAATAGGGTTAAGTGCGACAAAACTTGCCAATAATCGCCGAAACCGTAACTCACATCAAATTCCAAGCCGGTGACATTATGCTGAAATGGACCCTGCAATTTCCGAACACCACCCTCAACCTCTAAATTATAAACATGAGATTTTTTAATATCAAAAAGTGCTACGGACCAAGCCAATGAATCACCAAAACCCAATTTCTTTAGCCCAAGCTCCCACTGCTGAGCCACTTCAGGATCTTGAGAGAAATTACCGAGATCATCGATCAAATATCGAACAGCTATAGATTCACTATAATTTGAAAAAAATGACAGCTCATCTATAGGCTGAAACACAATACCAAACTGGGGAGAGATATCACTAACATTACCAACAAGGCCTATAGCATCATCAGTAATGCTTCTCTGCTCTCCTATAAATTTTGACAACCTTCCGCCAAAGGATGTCATCCAGGCACTATTCCAACGTGTATGTAATTGGGCGTAAAGGCCGTAGTCATCCCGTAACACCCTATATTCCTTTAACCTTGAATTTGATACAGCATCCGAGCCTTCCCGCGATAGCCAAATATCATATAACCCCACCTCTTTAGTATTTTCACCAGTACTCCAACTCAATGGGTCTAGAGGTCGGTATTGCTTAAGTGTAAATAGTTGGTATAAGTCTTGATGATACGAGTCGAGCCCCAAAATGCTTCTATGCTCAAAACCATAAGTGCTGAATGTTCCGGTTAAGTATACATTTAGCGAAACATCTGTTTCGTACTCACCTTGATCTTCCAATACCATTATTTCGGGAACAACACTACAAGACTCGTTAGCACAGTCTGTACGTACAGTAGAAGCGGCTAAACGATTAGCAATATGACTTATTCCCACACGATCACTATCCAGCGGGCGCGATAGCAGTACGTCGCGGTCGAGAAAAAGATTTTCATCTGTTCTCAAGCCTAAGCGCTGCTCTTCTTGCCATAAATAATTTCCGCTAAGACGCCACTTTGGAGCTGGAAAATAGTGAAACGATGCATTTAGAAGCCCAATACTTGCCGCAAAAGAAGGATTACCTGAATGACCAAAAAATTCTTTGTCAGAAAAGGGAAGGAAATTACCATCAGAGCTTATCGCAAATCGCTCATCTTCATTATCGTGTTTATAATCTTGCCAATGATAGCTTAAAAGAGTTGAAAATTTATCATGCGGCTTTAGTTCAACTGTTGCCATAATATCTTTGCGGACTTGTCGATCATATAAGCCACCTAGCCCTCGATATTCGTGAACACCGACCAACCTCATTGGCGCTAGCCCTCCGAATAGGGATTTACTGTTAACATCGATAACGGTTTCAGCGTAATCATCCACTCCCACCGTCGTATTAAATGATGCTGTATTTTCGTTACCTGTGGTCGAACGAATTACATTCACCACGCCCCCTGCACCAGATTGACCATAGAACAACATTGAAGGCCCCTTAAGCACTTCAACCTTGTCCAGCAATGCTGATGTAAGCTGCATTGCTGTTCGATCACTCAATCGAAAGCCATCAACATATAGACTTTTTCGCCGATAGCCCCGAATATGGTAATCATCATTAGTCCCCCCTAATCCATGTGCTTTTGTGGCACCGCTAGAATATTCCAAAAGGGCTATTAATGATTCAGGCTCAAGATCGTTAATAAAGTTTTTTCCCGCAATATTATGAAAACGACTCGAATCAAAATGAGATATGCCATTGCGATCAAGACTATTTATTGAAAGAGGGTATCGGGTAGGTATACTCTCACCAACAATAATAGTTTCTTCCGATATTACTGGTTTTATCTGCGGCTGAAAGTCTACACCTACAGATAACTGCTGCAATTTAGGCTGTATTAAATATGTATCTCGATCGGCCAAATAAGAGACGGTAACAGGTGCCTGTGCAATAATAAGCGACAAGGCACTCCCCACATGAAAGTTCCCTATAATGGGGGTTGCGACATACCCGATTAAATGGGCCTCCTGCGCTACGATGGATACATCCGTTTGCAGTGCAAACTCAATCACAGCCTGAATCAAAGGCTGCGTAGGGATATCAACATAAACCTTCCGAAACTCTTCCGCTGAAATAGAACAAGAGCTCAGCAGCAAGCATAAAGCAATGATAGCTCGATAAAATTTTCTAAATTTATACTTCCGAATGATTTTCAATGTATTTAAATTTCAGAGAAAATCCATATATAACTATTATCAACCAAATCTGAGAACTCATCAGCAATTAAGTCATTTTGTGAATTAAGCCCGATATATATCTCAGGCTTCCATGCGTTCCTTAATAAAAATGCATTCTCATCCGTATCCCTTTGAGGGATTAAAATCCACCGAGCACTTTTCCACCCAATGTCAATATTACCGATTTCTAAACCACCGTTTTGTATATGTAAAAACTGATCAGGCCTCCAAAGGCTCCGAATGCGATAAGTATTTTCACTAGGTTCAAATAACCATAATGCACTTGCCCAACCTTCTGAAATCGGAGATACTTTTAAATCGTCTTCAGTATTACTTGGCTGAATATTTAAATACAATCGCTCATAAGTATAACTTCTAATCTTATTGGACTTAAGTCCAGCAATAGTCCATCGCTGATTGATATTATAATTACACCGAAAAATATTTATTGCCCGACCATTTAAATGTAGATTATTACTAAATATATCTAAACAGTAATCGACATATTTAATATTCTTTATTACTGAAGTGAACTCATCGTAGACCCATTGCTGGTCATCTGCTTCACTACACTTCGTGGCAACAACTTCAACGCCATCATTAAACTCCTCAGCAAGGGCTAAGCAAAGACCATTTTTTGATTGTATTTCTCCGCTATCACTCCAGATCCACTGTTGATAGGACGCTAAAGGCGCGCAATCCCAAGAGTATATTTTCGACTTTTGATTAAGGCTAAGGTAGTCCGATAAATCCATATTAAGACATTTCCCCACAGAAGAAATTATAAATGTAAATTCTTCTGTCATAGGGCCTAGCCCACTACTTGAACTCGATGTATTCTCACTTTCTTGCGACCCCAATGAAACGCCCCCCCGATCACCTTGTCCACAGCCTACTAGAAGTAATAACGTAATCACCAAGTAAATTTTCATGAAATAACTCTATTCACTGTACACAAAAAATTCATTGCCTGATATTTTTCGCCACTTTAGATTGGCAATATCGGCGATTGCGCTAACAGCATCTTGCTGACTTCCGAGTGACACCACCCCCACGATCGAGACATTGGCTACCGACTGATCCAAAGTAATAGTAATATTTAACGAGGATTCTAGCTCTTCAACAGCATCAGCTAACTTATCCCCCTTGAATACCAGCCTGCCCATGCGCCAGGTAAGCAAGGCTTTTGCATCAATTGATTTAACCGGTATTCCTTGCTGTTGATCTAAAAATGAATGTTGCTGGTTTGCTATTAGAATATCCTCTGCTCGCACCCTATTAGATGTAACACCCACCCTCCCTTCAAGTACCGTTACCACTCCATCACTCTGATCAAGCTCAACAGAAAATTGGGTACCGTGAACCCTTACTACACCAAAAGATGACTTCACAATAAAAGGGGAAGATTCATCCTTTACTACATTAAAGTATGCTCGCCCAGACTCTAGCGTGAAGCTTCGAGTATTATCTCGCAGTATAAAACTACCTTTCGAGCCAACACCTAACATTACCTGCGAACCGTCTTGTAACAATATTTCTTTATAACCGGAGACAAGCTCAAATGTCTCAATCTTTCCGACATCTGCACTTTGGGTATTGAATAGCACTAATATTAGCAGAGTACAAAAAGACAACACACCGGACCACTGCCACCATGAAAATCTATTACCCTCTTTCCTCGCGGCGTCATAACTACGAATAGCCTCACCAGCCTCCCAAGCTCTTTCAGCTTTTAAGTACGCGACTTGGTTTTCAGAGGAAGATTCAAGCCATAAGAAAAACGCTTCGTGCTCTGCTTTACCTAAGCTATTGCTGTTTAATTTGAGAAGCCATGCAGCTGCCTGCTTGCTTGCTTGTGGTTCAAACCACTTTTGCCATATTGCATACTTACTCAACATCGATAGCATCTCTTAATAATGACAAGACTTTCATCATGCGTTTTTCAACCGTGCTCAATGTCACATTAAGTTCCACACTTATTTGCCTATAACTTTTACCATCTATACGGTTTAATAGAAATGTACTCCGATCTTTTTCTGATAGTCGTCCTAGGATTTCATGAACCACCTCAAGGTCTGCTGTAGCTAAAAATTGGCGCTGCAGACAGGGGGAAGCCGCGTCCTGATCTAACGATGCAATATAGTCATCCTGATAGCCTTGACGCCGGATACGGTTAAGTGCGAGATTGGAAGCGGCCCTAAAAAGGTACGCCTTGGGATTCTCTATGTCGCCGACATCATCCATGTTAAGAATTTTCTGAAACGCATCCTGTACAATATCATCCGCCTCGTCACCAACTCCATACTTAAGTCGTAGATGTTTTTTTACGGTTACATAACAAGTACTAAATAGCGCCGCTATACTTTTATCTCTAGACATACTATGCGCACAAATTGATTTGTGCGCATAGTATCAAGGTATCCATACCAGAGAAAGCGTACTAGGCGAACCCTGTTACTTTGTCTGACTCAGCCCGAACAAAAATAATGGAGAGGCCGTGTCTTTCTGGGGCGACAGAAGCAACTGGTTTACATGAAGCTACGACCGCTTTAGCCAGTCATTATGGAGCAGTCCAATCATAGACCGCCTCATCCACTCGCTGTAGATCCCAGGATTTGGCGTTTGCCGCATTAGCTTCACTCAATACCAGCTCCCCATTTAATTCTGATAAATATCGCCCTGTCCAACGGTTTTTTATTCTAAATGAACTGCCGTTAATTTCCAGCTCCCAGTGCGCAGAATGCCACCCTGAAACATCAACACCATCGTGATTTTCAGCCCCCTCAGGGTCTAGTCTGATTTCATCAGCTGCATAATAATTTGGATTTTCGGTGTTTAAGTACTCATTAGTCCAGCGATTCTTAATCATGAAATATCGACCTTTTCTCTCTAGCTTCCACATTGCGCTATGCCAAAGATTATTACCGTCAATAATCGGCAGAATTTCAAACATTGGATCACCATAAGGATCATTATGTGGTACTCGCAATGATCGATTATCCGCCAATGATTCCGTTGCATCACTCAACTGCAGCCTGAAATAATCGCCATAAGCCCAACTTAATGCCACCTTATCAGCAGAGCTTAGTAAAAGATCAGGATCTCTAGATGTGACAGCTTGAATAATGAAATTTTCATTATTTCCTAATGCCAGATAACCTGAATCAGCCCTCAAATACTGGCCATCTACAACACTCTGTATCCGTAAAAAATCACCAGCCTTAATGACTCTCCACTTCGTGTAGTCATTCGAAAAATTAATTGAATCTTTTTCACCTAAACTTGGAATACCAGTATTTATCAAATAGGCATCAGAGTGCGTACCCCAATAACTTTTTATATAATACTCACCAGAAATATTACTAGGTACAAAGTCCCATAAGGCTGAATGCCAACCTGTATCAACATCTGCCACCTCAATATCCACGGCACCTAAACTCTGCGAAGGGTTAGTGTGGAGGCTTTGAATATGCAATGCTGGATTGTCATAGACGTCATCAGGAGTCGAGTCTTCTAAATTTATACGGAAAGCACGATTAAAACCATCAATTCTACCCATTTTTTCGAGGGTTTCATTCACATTATATTTACTCGCGATAAATGAATTTTGGTATTGCGAAACAGAATCTATATCATAAGGCCCAACCAGATCACTAGCATCTCGCTTACCATAATTTTTGTGCTTATATTCACCAGAGGCTTCTAAGGAGGCAACATCAATAGTGACATACTCATCCCTATCATAGGAACACTGCTCATGATTAAACCCTAGCACATGAAACAATTCATGAGCCACAGTATATTTTCCGGGCTCCTCTCTCAGCTCCATTTTTGCATCAAAAATCCAAATAGTAATATCACCAAAATATAAATATTTGTTCTGATAACCAACCGTTGCATTTGAATTACCAGATGATATCCCATCAATCGTTAATACTTCTGGATAATCATGATTAACATTAGTCACATTAACAAATTGTATCGAGGTGTTATCATGATAGTACTTGATCGTATCATCTAGATTTTTTATCGTTTTTTCTGAAATAGGGTTCGCAGTACTTAGCTTGTATGGAACAACTCCTCCAGGCCACGATTCACCTTCAAAGGTAGCGGCTCCTGATGCCACCGAAAATGATGCCAACAAAGAAAAAATTATTGATTTATTCATAGTATACCCTTAGTGATAGTTAACTAAATCCTGAGCCAGCCTGTATTATTCATCAATGAAATCAGACCAACACATACCAACAGACATACCAAACGAAATACACCTCAAAATATTTTTCCCATAACAGCCTTATTGCACAACCCAACCGAGGGTATATGTCAATGGACTACGATATGTTAGGCGGCTCCCAATCAACAGTAACTAGCGAAAGATCGCCCGCCTAATTGTATATTTATGACCATTTTTAAAAATATATTTTATTAACGCGATAAAAAATTGAGGTATTAATTCGCGTAAATGTCTTACCAGGGAAGGGAAATCGATATTGTAGCCCTTCATACGAAAATTAGTTTTGCATAACAATACCTTAGGATGTTAACTATGAAATTATTTAGGAATTACATACTACCGGCAATGATGCTGAGTGGTGCATCAATAGGCGTACAATCAGCGCCTCTCAATTTTGTGGATTTTGATCAAGAGGGAGATATTCTATTTAAGACCATCGCAATCCCAGTCAACTTTCAAGATGCTATTGAGCCGATGGATTCAACTGACAAGCAAAGTATTGACAACGCCCTCAACCAATCTGGGTATAGTGGACCTAATGGCAATCTTTTGGGTTCAGTTTACGACTACTATCAGGACATGTCACACGGAAAGCTACATGTAACACATGAAGTTGTCGATCCCATTACAGTTAGCATGGCAAGCGGTAATGGTAATACAACAATGACATGCGGTGACAGCACCCCACGTGACCCTTTATATTGTGCGCTCGAAGAGGCGTTAGCAGAAGCCATACAAAGAGACCCCAATCTTTTTGATGGTAAGAGTGTTGTAGAAAAAAACGGGCAAGTGGAGTTGGTGTCCTATTTGTTTATTACTTCAGATAACGTAGGGCAAAATTTTGGCGGAAGCACCCGTCACTATCAAAATGATATATCCGCTGGCATTACCGCTGCAAGTGCAGTAAGCACCTCTCAAATAAGGAATAACACTGGTGTAATCAGCGTTAATACAGTGGCCCACGAACTTGGCCACAGCATATTTGAATGGCCCGACATATACGCCACCTGCGCCGTATATGATGCCGAAGAACGAGAATGTAAAGAGACCCACGGAATGTCCGGGCACGCCTTAATGTCCAGCGGGTCTCTAAACGGTAATCCAAGCCCTATCAATCCTTACTTTCGAGCGACAAAAAAAATTTTCAACGGCACCACAGTTGAAATCGCCCCATCATACAGAAAGACCTATAAGCTCAATTACAACTCAGGGAAAGCCTTTAAGATTTATAACCCCGATAATATAAAGGAGTTCATCTCAATTTCGGCTGTTGATAGTGGCACTAATGATTTCTTCAGTGCTGGGCAAGGGACAGGCTTAGCCATATGGCACCATACAGAAAAGTCATGGACTCAAGGTAGGCCCTCCACAGACATATACCCCTCAAAAGACCCATTTGCAGCGATACACTATATTGAGCAAGCCGATGGTCTCTACGAGTTAGATCAATTGCGTAACAACTCTGGAGCCGACGCTGAAGATATATTTGTAAACGGCGACATATTTCCAGCCCCCTCCTCTTTTCGAGAAATGACCTGGTGGGATAGCACCACCTATAATTTCACTATAGAGAACATTCAACTTGACAATGGATACGTACTATTTGACATCATTCCAAAACAAGAAAGTCGTATATCTGTAACAGACTACAACAGTGACTCTAATGTCGGCCCATTTATACAAAGCCCAGAATGTAGCGAGCAATCAGACTGCTACGAATACATGGAAAATACAGCCACTCTTTGGAATGCAAGTAATGATTCAAATGGATTACTGAGGTACACGTTTATTGCCAACTCGGAAACGGTGAACTTTTCCGTACTTGCTGACTTTAATAATAATAGCAATGACAGCTTCTTTTATCGCCTTTCACATGAAGCAAGTTGGCACACACAAAACAATACTCAAACAAATGGTTTTGAGCGTTTAGATATACTCACTTGGAATAATCTGGCTCCCAAAGAAGAGTATGTACTAGAAATACTACGTAGGGAAGACGGGTCTAAATTATCGGAAATCATTTTAAGTAACGCCTCATTTCTTGAGGAAACGTCGGTTATCATGGCAGTCGATTTTCAAAATTCTAGTAATAACATCAACCTTGAAATGATGCCGGACCACATCACATATCCGAATAATGGCCAAAACCAAATTAACATCAACAATTTCAACAACTATTTAAGCTATAGCTTTATCACAGACGAAAGCGGGATTATAGATTTAACTGCTTTCGCCGATCTACCCAATGGAGGAGATGATAGCTTTTATTATCAAATATTCAATGTTGACCAAAATTTTAAAACCATCAATAACCATTCAACTAACGGGATGAGCCCGATAGTTCTACTCGATAAATCCCAGCTAGCCCCCAATACTCGCTATCAGTTGAGAATTATTGAAAGAGAAGACGGAGCCAAAATTAGTGCATTTCTAATTTCCGGTGGTAGATTCCTAACGCCAAAACGATACAACCCTGACACCCCTGTTGCATCTCATGTTAACGGGCCAAAGCGCATCATTAATTATTGGAGGCAAAATATAGCAATAAATAACACAGATGGATTAGATGCTACAACCTATGATTCCGGCTGGTGGAGCGCTCGCTGGACCCTAAGCTACGAAGGAAACGATCTGTACAGTATTCGAAATAGCTGGAAAGGCACTTACCTACAAGTCAATAATGGTGCGCTAGAATTAACTAAGGAGCCGATTGGTGGTGGAGCTGGCTTGTGGAAGCTAGTACCTGGCTGGCACACCTCTGGACTAGGCTCAAATTATCGATTGCAGCACTCTTCTGATGATACAAAATTTCTTCATTTTCAAAACGAAATTTTCCAATATGGTGAGGCGCCTGAAGGCTGGCACAGCTCTTATTGGCTATTAAGTAATTTTTGATTAAATCGCTAAAAAATTGAAAAGTAAAATATATGGTATCTAAAATTTTATAGATGTCGCACAAAACTCAGTGACTCGGCGCCATTAGTCACTGAGTTTTTATGTCTAAACAAAGATTTCAGTACAGGCTCATAAAAAATAATAACGCACTTAAATTTATTAATCAGAACACACCGCCCCACTCCACACAAAAAAGCCCGCTAACACTATTAGCGGGCTTTCGTTTTCACGCTTATACGCTACACATTAACGACACCTAAACGCCGCTTTATCCGCCATTTCAGGTTCTACCTGAATATTGGCAAGGCGTATATTTAAATCGCCGCTACTAATAAAGCTTAGCGCTTCTGTCACATAATCCATATCCAAGCCGGCTTTTTCAAAGCACAGCACATCAACAGACAAGCGATTCCACTCATTAATGGGGGCGGCATTCACTTTTAATGTGATATCGATTCTATGGCTTTTCGCGTTGTCACCCAGCTGTAAATAAACCGGCTTTTCCGCTTTGTTCATACGGTAGATATCAAACGCGATAATTGAATTGCTTTCGACATATCCGCTGAATTTAACCGGAACATCGGTCGTGCGAAGGCTAACCTGCCCCCAAGCATTACCTTTCCATTTAATATCAACGGCATCGCCTTGGGTTTCTTGATCGGCTTCAGATAGGATAATGGTTTTACCGTTAATCAAACTGCTTTGGTAAAGCACTTGCTCGCCTTCAGACTCAACAAATAGCTGCCAAGGGTCACGCGCGCGGCCTTTGAAGAGTGGCGTATTCATCACTAAGCCATCCAGTGCATCTCCGGCATCGGCATTAAGCGTGGGCACTGACTTGCCTGGTTTTGCGTAACTTAAACCGTAACCAAAAGGGAAGAGCGGGTCGTAGTCGGCATCACCCACGTTAACTTCATATTGGTCGGCGTACTTGGGCCAGCTCAGTGGAAGTTTACCGCTAAAATCATAAGCCGCTTTACCACTTTTATTACTAAAGATTAAATCCGCTAAAGCCGCGCCTTGTGTACCGGGTAACCATGCTGCAATAAACGCATCACTCGCATTAATTTCGCGGTTCAACCATAAAGGTCGGCCAGAAATAAATACGCTAATCACTTTAATGCCGTCGGCTTTTAACTTTTCCATTAACAACGCATCACTATGATCACCAGCCTGCCAAGCTAAGGTTTTAATATCACCTTGCCACTCGGCATAAGGTTTTTCACCAAAGACCATAATCGCAACATCAGGCTTTTGGCTATAATCGCCTTTAGGCTTTAATTCCACCTTGCCGCCAGCCGCTTTTACATGACTTTGAATACCTTGCCAAATAGATTGCCCTGTTGGGAAGTCCGCATT
>NZ_CEXWTU010000030.1:27367-30981 GCF_982758155.1 Marinagarivorans sp.
CCTGTACCCTGCCAAGAGATTGTCCACCCCCCAGATTGACGACCAATATCGTCTGCCGCAGCCCCGACGACTAATACTTTGCTGCCTGGGTTAAGTGGGAGCGCATTATCGTTATTTTTAATTAATACCGCCGAGTCACGTACCGCTTTACGCGCTAACTCAAGATGCTCTGGCGCACCGAATAAGGCTTTGTTGCCGGCAAACTTACGTGCAGATGGCTTAGGGGCATCCATAATGCCAGCACGGAATTTACTGCGTAAAATACGACTGACCGCATCATCAATGCGTGCTTCAGGGATTACACCGTCGCGCACTTGCTGTACGGTATTTTCGATAAAGCTTTTCCAGTGTTCTGGCACCATGAACATATCCATGCCTGCGATAACAGATGCCGGGCAATTGTCCGGTTTGCAGCCTGTCACTAAGGCATGGCTATTCCAATCGCCCACAACAAAACCATCAAAACCTAAACGGTCTTTAAGAATATCGGTAAGCAGGTATTTATGCCCATGCATGCGCGTGCCTTGCCAGCTACTATGCGATGCCATAATCGACAATACACCCGACTCTATCGCAGTAAAGTAACCCGGAGCGTGAATGTCGATAAGCTCTTGTTCTGTGGCTAAGTTATCGGCACGGTCTACGCCATCAACCGTTCCGCCATCACCAATATAATGCTTGGCCGTTGCTAGCAAGCGTGTGCCATCCATAAAGGTGCCGTCTTTAATGGAACCCTGTAAACCTTCTACCGCGGCCTTGCCTAACGTGGCCACCATGGTTGCATCTTCACTGTAGCCTTCATAAGTACGGCCCCAGCGATCGTTGCGGGTTACCGATATTTCGGGGGCGAAGGTCCAGTCTTTACCCAGCACCATGGTCTCAATGGCCGTTACTTCACCAATTTGGCGCACTAGCTCTGCATCGTTCGTAGCACCCAGGCCAACGTTATGCGGGAAGATGGTCGCACCAATCACCTTATTATGGCCATGCATTGAATCCGTACCCCAGATTAATGGGATAGCCAAACCACCGTCACTGGCATCAGTCGCGGCAGCATAAAAAGCATCTAATTTAACCAACCAATCATCAATACTCGCGAACTTGTTGCCATCTAAGTAGCTACCGCCACCTTCTAGCACAGAACCTAGATGGTATTTTTTAACGTCTTCGGCGGTCACAAATCCGATTTCCGCTTGAGTCATTTGCCCGACTTTTTGCTCTAACGTCATTTGGCTTACAAGCTTCGCGACCTTGGCATTAATGTCGGCGGTTTGCTTAGGATCAAAAGGTGACTTTAGCTTTGGCCATAACATGGGGTTGAGCTGTTCGCTGGCGGGCTCGTTTATAGCGGCTTTGGCATCGGGCTTTGCAGGTGTATTACCACAGCCAGTGGTGCATAAAGCAGCAACCATTAAGCCGAGTAATAAATGTTTGGGGGGCAGCGCGCGCTTCATGGGCGTCCTCTATTTTTTATTGTCTAGTGTTATCGGTTTTTGAATGGGCCGAGTATAGCAGGGGAAAACCCGCCGCCTACAGCTCCCAGAATGATACGCGCGCCAATTCGCAGATATTCGATACTCCATAGGGCACAAAAACAACGCGACTGCGCACACAGTTTTACCCCTTAGATGATAACTCTGCATAACTCTTGATATGCGTCAATAAGCGCAACGCTGCGCTCTTGATAGGCTGGAGCTTATTATTACCGAGGGCAGCATTATGCGTTTCGAATTGACCGAAGCCTTAAACACCGCCAATAGGCTTATAACATCGCAGTTAGACTTACAAGACTGCACCTCCCACGGCGAGCCCATCATTAAAGAAGCGCGCTGCCAGCAATGCTTACAATTATCGGCCTGTAGTTGGCGTTTTCATGCATTAGTTGAGCACCCTGTTAGGGCAAGCGCGAGCCTGGCAGAGCTGCGCCGAGACTTTTCCTTGGCGCAGTTATTACTGCAACAAGCTGTTGATCAGCACAAACTATTGCCCAATGATCATGATGAGGCTAAAGCTTGGCTGCAACGTACCGCGGCACTGAATACAGGCAAGCTTGAAGAGGATCACTAAGGGGCGTGCATGAAATCACTTCCCGTTTTTGAATTCCTGGGTGCACGCCCCTAAAGTACATTTTTAGAAGCGCCTTAACCGTTACCGCCGACTCAACACCCCCAAAGTTAACCCCAATACTCGATAACGACGTCCACATTGGTAGCCTAGCTCGCATACCACAAGCATACTCAAGAGTAATATCACCGGTTCGACCAATCCCAGCGCGTGGCTTTTTAAGCCGTATAAACACACGACCAAAACCGTTTGATGCAGTATGTAATAACAAAAAATGCGATGGCGAAGGGGGGTAAGCCATCCATAATTGACCGTTAGAAATCGTGCCCCTAACGCGAGTGCGCTCAATAACCAGAACCATCGATTGGCCGAAAAAATGACACCTTTTATGGCCATAAAAAAACCACCATAAAGCGCTTCATCCCAAAATATCGGCAACTTGCCTACATATACCAGTACCATACAAAAGCAGGCTATCGCCAACACTAAAGCCGGCATGCATAACCGAGGCAGCTGCTGCCATAGCCTAGGTAACACAACGAATATTACGCCTATAAAAAATGCCCAGCCATAGCTCGCATGGTTAAACCAATCGCCGATAAAAGCATACGTTTTAGGGTAATCGGCATAAAGCCACTCACCGATTAGCCCAAGCACCAACACAGGCACCAGTAGTAAACCTGCCGAAAGCCCCCACCCACCTAAGCCACTATTGGGCTGCCAAAACCTAGCCTTAAACGAAAACACCCCCGCAAGAACAACGGCGATTAAGCTATAGCAAAGCACATACGGTAAAAACCACAGGTGGTTCCATGTCCACGGCAAAGGCTCAAAGCGGCCATAAACGGCGGGTAACTGCCCGAGTGGATTTAGATAATGCAGCAAGAAATCGATATAGCCCATGGCGGCGATAAAGCCTTTGTCTTTAAGCTCCACAAACACCTGTGGTGCCACCCAAATAAAGATCCCAGCAATAAGCGGTATACCAAGCTGCGTAATACGTAAGCGCCCCACCACCAAAGCGGGCTTGCGCTGCAGCATTATCGCCACCGCCATACCGCTCAATACAAACAATAAGTCCATGCGCCACTGATTACTCCAGAGCATCACAGCTTGCAGCCAGTGGCTTTGGTAATCGCTTTTAATATGCCAGCCCCATTCAGGCACATAGGCCATACCCAAGTGGTACAACATCAGTAATATAAAGGCTAACACCCTTAAGGCATCAACAGCGATTAGGCGCTCGGGAGGATTATTCAGCATTGGCTCGTTCCTTAAGAACATATGAAGAGACAACCATGCTGCCCGATAGTGATCCAAGAAGTGAACGCTAAGTGACTGATTATTATAAAGTTGTGATAAGCGGCAGTAGGCTGTGACGAGCACACAACATTAAAGCCGTCCTATCGAAGGCCCGCGTGACTATGAAAGTTAATTTTCGGTATAAGGGACGAGGCAATAATAGTTTGTCCAGTTAGGCGAAGAGGGCCTGCAGGGAAGCAGGTTATTAGAATAACGCAGGAGCAGTTATCGGATCGGCTTTCTTATCG
>NZ_CEXWTU010000031.1:0-30533 GCF_982758155.1 Marinagarivorans sp.
TATGCGTTGTTTAAATGAGCATATCGCACGACTCGCAAACGCGGAGGATAAATGCTCTGGCCGTTTTTGGGAGGGCCGCTTTAAAAGCCAAGCGTTGCTAGACAAGCAAGCGATTATCACGTGCATGGCGTATGTCGATTTAAACCCTGTGCGCGCCGGCATGGCAGCGCTGCCAGAAACCAGTGATTTTACGGCTATTCAGCAACGTATTCAGTTTTTGAATAAGCCCGCCAAAAAATCTGAAGTTAAAAAGCCCATTCGGTTAGCCAAGTTCTGTCAGCCACCTAAAAAGAATCACCTTCCCACCGCTGACACTGTGCATCAAGATCAGCGCACTACAGGTGTTATCCCCTTTTATTGGCTTGATTACCTCGAATTAATTGATTGGAGTGGACGGGCAATATTGCCGAACAAAAAAGGCGCTATCGCAATGGAAGAGCCTAAAATATTGCAGCGTTTGAATATTAATTGCGATGATTGGCTAGTGAATATGCCGCGTATTGAAAAAGACTTCCATCACTGTATTGGTCGCGGTGATGCCATAAAACCCTGCGCCGAGAAATTAGAGCAATGTTGGGTTAAGGGCCTCGGTGCTGCTCGCCGATTATTTGGCCGATAGTCTATTATTTCACAGCCTAAAACTGATAAAGCACCCTCTCTTTAGTCTGCCTTAGTCGCTACGTTGGCTGTACTGCGTTTTCGGCGCTTCTATTTTTCTTCAAAATACGTTCTTGTTAAGGGCCTTCATTTATTTTTCGATAGCCTGAGCTTTGGACAATTGTTATGGATGTCCTGCAAACTCTTTGTTTGATACTGGTAAAGCTTGAAGTTTCTGGTGTATCAGCCATACACGCGCGAACAGGGTTAAGGTCAACGTAAGCCATTACGCTTAAAACAGCCTCGCCGGTTAGCAGTGCCTGGGATTTGCAATTTGACGAGTGCCTGTCCTCGATTTTTTGTTAACTGGGCACCCTCAAAGCCGAATACATACCATGTTATCATAATGTGATACTTACGTGATAAACCTGTGACATCCACTCGCTAACATGTGTATGGCTGTTATCAACAACACGATTTGATCCGTAAATCGCGGATGGTAATGGCTAATCATAGCGACAAGAAAATAATATTTTATCCACCACTGCTTGACTCGACGCCCTTACCTTTGTTACTTAAAGTGTTGCATGCCTCGGTAACTATCCCTCGGCATTATACACCCCTTTAAATGCCTCGATAAGAAAGCCGAATTCCCTGCCTAACTGGACAAAATATTAAAGCCTCGTCCTTAATTATCATAATTAAAAGGTATCTCATGATTTTTTTATCTAAGAAAAAATTATTGGCTGGACTTGTACTTGCAGGAATTACAGTCTCATCACTTCCAGTTCACGCCCAAATGTCTGATGTAACCATTGAGCGTGGTGCAATTGCTTATCCATCATTTCTTGATGGCATCTTCACCTTGCGGGCTTTCGAAGGTGAGCGTTCGGTTTTCTACCCTAACGATTCGCTTACCAACTTAACGTTTGAGCAAATTAACACACAAACTTCTCGTTTTGACCTTGCAATGGAGCTATATAATAGTTACAGCAACCTACCGGTGTACCCCCAATACATAGAGGGTTCGGCAGCCAGTAATGTGAAATTAGAACTCAATAAAGGTAGTGTTGCCTTACTTCCTCCTGGTGCCCCGCTTGGCTCGGGAGGTCAGGCTGCTGGGCTGGGATTAAATGCCAAGGCCGAGATATTCTATAGCAATGGTACCCAGGCGGCGATTGACCTCTTCCCTACTGATGCCCGTTCGTGGGAGATTGGCTACTATGAATTGGGTCGAGCGGGGCAAGTTGGTTTTAAAGACTATTTTGAAATTGAAGGCCGTGGTGATATCAATCAGGATATTGGCTCGTCCTTTCCCCGCCTTGTCACCTTTGCCACCTTGGCCGACCTAGGTATCAACCACGCAACTACAGAGTTCGAAAACTTTTGGCGTGATCGTCGGGGCCAAAATCCCTATATCATGAAGCGCGAAATTGACTTCATGTATCTTTTTCAGGGCGCTGGCATAAATTATTTAAATTATTATGATGTGAGTGGCGGTCATCTTCAGTTTGACTTTGACGGTGATGGTTCTTTTGATCGTCGGGGCGAAACCGTTCGTCGCGATGATGTCCAAGCCACGGCATTTTACTTTTTAAGAGAACAATATGGCCATGAGTTTATGGTGGAGTTCTTTAAATTTGCCTCAGAAAATAACGATACTCGAGCTGCCACTACACCTTTTGAGGCTGCCTGTAATATTATCCTGGCGGCCAATGCTGCACTCGAGCGCACAACCGGTCAACCTCGGGGCTTGAATGTGGCTGGTCAATATCTGGAGAATGAATTTAGGCTACCCGCCAACTGCCCCAATGAATTCAACTTGGCCAACACAGGAAGTGTGGTAAAGGGAAATATCAACACTATTTCTTGGAATATCGATAACCCTCTGCCCAATACCCTTGCGTCTGTGTACATTAACTTGGGGAACGGTGACGGCTTTGAATTACGAGAGAGATTTAATCTTGATGAATCCACATTCGACTACCTTATCCCAACCGATGCAACCCAGTTTGAGCTGTTTATTGGATTACATCAATCAGGGGCCAGCATTTTCTATGATACCATCAGAGAAAATTACGATTTTGCTTCACCAAGTATTGATATCACGGCCAACGATATTCGTTTAGATCCTGCCAACAATCATCCGATTGATGAAATGCTGCAAATGGAATTAAACTGGGAAATCAATGCGGTTCCGGCAGACTCAGAAATTCAAGTGTTTATAAATTATGCCGACGACAATCAAGGCTGGCTACTTTTAGCTAGACCGGATATTCGAGACAGCTCAATCTCCGTTGCAGTACCCCTTGACTCAGCGGCCAACATCTTTTTGGGTGTCGTAAACAGTGGAGCGTTTATTGCCTCCAATTCCATCAACAATCTCGAAATAGCATTTTAAGGTATCCTTGTTAAAAGCAGAGTGCCAACAACCAATGGCGCTCTTCTTTTAGAATAAAAAGTATTTGAAAATCAGAAGATGAAATCGGGGTGAATCCCTAACAGGACGCTCAATACCCGACAAAATTAAAAATGCAGAAGGACCTATTGATTTACGTATTACCCCGCTAGAGTCATCGTAGAAACTGGGCCGATAAGAGTGAAGATAATAATAACCTCAGCATAAGAACCTGGGGCTATATTTTGGTGTAAGGGTGGCCGCTGTTAGTGCCGTAAGTTTGAACTTAAGACAAGACTACAGGACAGTCTTGTCTTTGGGATATTAGGGGGCATTCGTTTTGTAACTCCTCGAAAGCTACACCCATAAAATTCAAGCTTTAACTGACTCAACCCTAACGTTGCATTAGGTTTTTAGTTCAGGAGCTTTTAGAATGGTATTTATAGCTTTGAACGGAGATTTTTTGGAATTGATACTAGTCACTCTAGGTGAGATCCAGAAAAGTTGAGTACGAGGCTAGAAATTCTGCTATAGAAGCAGCGAAGCGATACTGGGCCAAAAGTTAATGCAACGTTAGGGGCAAGTATCCCCAACTTAAATACGGTGAAAAATCACCCCAATCATATACCAGTCATTTCTCCGTGGGGTCAACAAGAAACGCATTGAGCCTCAACTCCAACTGTTTATAACTGTCTTTCAATACTTCATAAGTGCTATGAATTAAGCCCATGTCATTTTCTTGAGCTGCCAGTTCCATGTCGCCAGCAATAGACATAAGATGCATTGCTCCTAAATTACCTGATACGCCTTTTATTCCATGAGCCAAAAATCCAACACCACTTATATCCTCTCTAGCAATCGCTTCATTAATCTCGCCTATTTGTCTTGGCATATCTTCAATAAGGCAGCCAATTAAACGGATCATTCTTTCTGTTTTGCGAATTCGAGCCCTAAAGGAAGCCTCGTCCCATACTTCAATATTTGGGAGATTCTCTATTTTTGTGTTACCAGTATTATTGTGCTTCAAAGACGAATCTAAAGAATCTATTATTTCTTTGGGCATCCACTTTTGTAACATTTTTCCTAGTCGGTCAAAATCAATAGGTTTGCTTAAATAATCCGACATCCCCGCCTCAAGACACTTCCTTTTATCACCCTTCATTGCATTCGCAGTCATAGCAATAATCGGTACATCCTTCCACTCATCGCCACAATCACCTTTTCTGATCATCCTAGTTGTAGCATAACCGTCCAAATCTGGCATTTGGCAATCCATAAATATCAAACGATAAGGAGAGCCATTTGATGCAGAAGCCCTAAAGTTATCAAGTGCTTCCAGACCATTAAGCGCGGTATCGACAATCAAGCCAAAATCCTCTAGCAGCCCCGAAGCAACTTCCAAATTTATTTGATTATCATCTACCAATAAAACTCTCTCACCGCTTATTAGACCATCCTTGAAGCTAACGCCGACATAAACATTACTACCCTCGACATCCTTAATAATTGTTTTATTCTTTATATCTACAAGTGACTTTTTCAACCCACCTACGATGACGGGTTTTGAAAGTCTATGGGTAATTCGTAAGTGCTGAATGGGTATTTCATTTATCAATATGCTTTGCGGTGTCATCAAAACCAAACCTACTTCATTCAACTTAGCATCAGCCCTCAGGGCACTAATTAAGTCCATTGCACTCATGTCTGGCATAAACCAGTCAATAAAAACAGCATCAAATAATGGACTATTCTCTTCCGCTAATACCGTTATTACTTCCTTGCCACACGCAACCTGTCTTACCGTTACCCCCCATGCACTCAATTGTTCTGCGATAACTTTTTGACTCACAGTACTATTTTCAACGATTAAGATATTTAGCCCTGCATACTCTCCCAATGGTGAAGCATCATTAACTCCTTTTCCCTCTTCAAGCTCCAACTGGAAGCTAAAACAACTGCCTTTCCCCAGTTCACTCTCAACCAACAAGTCTCCACCCATCATCTGAGTTAAACGCTTTGCTATTGTAAGGCCAAGGCCTGTACCTCCATATTTTCGCGTCGTGGATGCATCTGCCTGTGTAAACGACTCAAATAATGTAGGTAGCTTATCTTGCGGGATACCTATGCCGGAGTCTTGAACCTCGCAGCTAATAATTTGCGTACCGTCATCATTAGCCACTGTTTTAACATGAACAATAACTTCACCCTTTGGGGTAAATTTTATTGCATTCCCAACCAAATTTGTAAGGATTTGCCGTACTCGGCCCGCATCTCCAACAACAAATGAATTGCTGACTTCACGCGTATCCAAAATTAGATCTACACCGCTTTCTTCAGCTCGGTATGCAATAGATTCAATACAGTTGCCGAATAGCTGTATCAAATTAAACTCTATCAGCTCAAGTTCAAACTTACCGGCTTCTACTTTTGAAAAATCAAGAATGTCATTAATCAATGATAATAATGACTCTGCACTGGCACCAATTATGTTAGCTTTATATTGTTGATCTTCATTCAAATCCGTTCTTTGCAATAATTTAAGCATTCCGAGAATGCCATTCATGGGCGTTCGAATCTCATGACTCATACTGGCTAAAAATGTGGACTTAGCTTCTGTTGCCAGTTCAGCTCTCTCTTTTGACGCTTCTAGCTCTTGGGTATGCTTAGCGATCCCCTTGATAAGAGCATTGTAACTATTCGTCAAAATACCAAGCTCATCGGAACTTTGGTAAAGAATTGCATTCGGCATAGTATTTGGAAGCTGAGTTTGAATAGCGTGATTAATCGATTTTAAAGGGTTGAGCAGTATTCTCCTTTGAATCCAGTAAACCGATATAATCATAACTAGAATTCCGGAGAAAAATAGTACAAGTAATAACGTAAGATCCCCCCTCAATAGTGACAATGCGTGAGTTTGGTTGTACACCAAAAATACGATGTATTTTCTTGCACGATTTATCTCAGGGTTAATTAAGTCCACATGAGTTAACTGGTAATAGATATTATTTTTACTGACACTTGACTTAGTTACAGGCTTATTCAGTAAACTTTCATAAATTTCAAATGTCTCTTCAGTTAGTGAATCACTCGCCAACTGCCCAAAGTTTTCATGCGCATTATCTGCGACAATAATGCCGTTTTTCTCTTCAATAAGGGTCAGCCGAACCACATTACTCTCTAGAGCTAAAGCACTTAATACTCTGCGAGCATTCTCTTTCTCTGCATCAGCCTCAATAGCAATAACAAGGGTATTAGAAATGTAGCGGCCCTCGGTAATAGCTTCTCGATAGCTAATCTTTTTTGATAAAAACATAAAAGACAATAAAAAAGAAACAAAAATAAGCGAGCCTATCGCAATGATAGGTAACGTCAACTTCACCGAGAGGGATGAGCCCAAAACAGTGGACTTTTCTATGTGCTTAACCACGCTTAGCTTACTCCTGCTTCACGGTGACTACTTCCCGCCATAAATAATATTTGGAAAGTGCTCACAGTCGGCTTGAATGGAGTTCATATGGACAAGAGTTTCACAAACAGAAATCACAGACTCTTGAAGCTTTTCTGGTGTTTTAAACAGTCTGATCTGGTCTTCATAATCAAGAATTTTAAGATCAGATAAGGTGCCTACAAAATCTTCTTCTGAAATACCCTCCCTTGTCGACATAATTTTCACTGCTTCCGCTGTATTTGATGCATAATAATCCAGCGACATTTGCCATGCTTTTTGCAACTTCTCTACAAAATGAGGGTTACGATTCAACACTTCGACAGAGATGGAGATTGTATCAATTATTTCGTTGGGGATTTCAGCGCTAGAAAATACCTTGTGATAATCTTCGTTTTTTAATAATTCAATAGAAACCGGCGGGTATGATACAAACGCATCTATATCATTATTATTCATCGCCTTGACTCCTCGCATCTGCTCAGTATTGACGATGTTGACATCCTTAAGACTTAGCCCAGATTTAGCCAAGGCTCTTTCCAAGATGAAAATCCCAAGAGACGTCACTTCACAGCCTATCGTCTTTCCTTTTAAGCCCTTCATTTCTGTAACTTCTTTCCGGCTAACGATCACATCACCGCCATCCGAATAGTCCGGAACCAAGACGACTTTCAAGGGTTTCCGTCCTTTCACTTCAGCCTGTACAGCCTCAATCAACGTACTGGCCAAGCCGTCAGCACTGCCATTCACATAAGCTCTTTGCGCATCAGCAAGGGACCCCAACTGAATAAGCTTAATATCCAATCCGACTGTACTAAAAAATCCCTTTTTTTCGGCTAAAAATAAAAATTCATATCCAGGCCATGGGTTAATCGCTATTTTAACTGGTTCGACATTTTTTTGACTACAGGATAAAGAAATGGCTATAGCGATAACAACTAACAATTTTTTGACCATGATATATGCCTTTTATTCTCTCAATATACGCCCATTACTTTCTGAGTATAGCCGCATAAATTCAAAGTCAAACGGGGTTGATTTTGAATAGTATTGCTCTTAAGCAGGTAGTTAAGCGGTAACAGGCAAGTGAGGTGCGTTAATTCATATTTCGCGATCGACGTGGCGCTTTATCCCCTCTTATTGGCGCGATCACCTCGAATTGATTGGACTGGGCAGTTCATTAGCATCCATGGAATCACTGCATTAGTGATTCCATTAGCGTCGCGGGGCAATAGTGCCGAATAAGACAGGCTATATCGCAATGGCCGAGCCTAAAATATTGCAGCGATTGGACTTTGATTGCGATGACTGGCTGAACCATATGCCGCGTATCGAAAAGGACTTTCATCACTGCATTGGTCGCAGCAATGCCATAAAATCCTGCGCCGAAAAATTAGAGCAATGTTGGGTCAAGGGCCTTGGTGCTGCTCGCCGATTATTTGGCTGTCAGTCTATTATTTCACACTCTAAAACTGATAAAATACCCTCCCTTTAGGTCGCCTTAGTCGCTACGTTGATTATAATGCGTTTGCGGCGCTTCTATTTTTCTACAAAGCACGCTCTTGTTAAGGGCCTTTATTTATTTTTCGATAGCTTGTGCTACAGGGATAATAGTTATGGATGCCCCTTATCCATTCAGCTCATAACCAAGCCAGCAGGACTTATGCAAAGCAAGAGGCAGAACAAAATTGAATTTTATTTAAGTGTTATTATTTATTTTTTTAGTAGCTTCCAATTATGCGCTTAGTCAATCCGAGTTTTCATTACCTCGCACAGAAGTTGTAGAGATTGTCGACTCTAAAACTAAACGGACTTATGAGTTACATATACAGCATCCCAGGTACTTCTCGAAGAAGCATAAATATCCTGTTGTTTACATGACGGACTCTCTTTATACGTTTCCTATTGTTACAGGTGCGGCTCGTTATCCAATAAATTTTAGGAAGATGGAAGATCTCATGTTTGTAGGAATCTCTTGGCAGAAGGGGCACCCTGCCGGGTTGAGTCGCCAACGGGATTATACGCCAACACCTAGCTCACCGGGCTTCAAAGATCCATCAGGTAAAGCACGCGATCATTTGGATTTTATTCGCAACGATGTTTTTAAGTACATTGAAGAAAAATTTGTCACTGACCCAACCAGAAGAACTTATATTGGGAACTCGTTTGGTGGGCTGTTCGGAGCATATATTTTACAAAATTCTCCAGAAACATTTAGAAACTACATCCTAGGTAGCCCATCTATGTGGTGGGATAACGATTACATGATGCAACAAAAATTCGATATCGACCCAAATTATGAAGGAGCTGTATTTATATCGGTGGGTGCCCAGGAAACTAAGAACTCGAAAAGCACTAAGGCTGATATGGTTTTAGGTGCTAGAACACTTCATTCTCTCCTGATGAAAAACAAGCCGTCCACTATGGATATAGAATTGAGGGTGGCTCCAAATGCTAATCACGAAACAGCATTTCCTACAACAGCCATTCAGGGGTTGTGGTGGTTGTTTGAGGTGAGGGAGTAGTACATGCATAACCAAGCTATCACAATTTGACGAGTGCCTGTCCTCGATTATACCTTTTGGCTGGCCCTCACGGCGATAGTGCTAGGGGCTTACTAGGTGAGAATGCTAAGATAATTTGGGCTTGTGATGCAGAGTCACATTTCGAAGCAATGCAAAAGTATTACACCTATATGACCTGGGGTGAATATAAATCTGATTTCCCTGATCAAGACAAAGAAACATATATTTGTCGTGGCTGGAACTAATTGCACTTAGCAAATACAGCCTATCGGAACGCCTTTCTCAGGAAGCTTAACTCAGTATTATGAATACTCGCCATGAATGAACTCAGCTCAAGCGTCGCCAGAATGGCAGTTGTTCATCCTTTAGCCCTTGGTGGGCTTCAATATAGTTTACTTATTGGTGAATTCGGGTTTGCGTTCATTTCCATATTGATATTGGGATTTAGCATATTTATAATCTGGGACGATATTACAAAGGTATCGCGCAGAAACAGAGTCCGTAGATATATTGTAGCCTTTATCGCAGACTGGTTTTTTGCTGTGCTAATGTGGCTTGTTAGCCCCGAATTCATTTTTTTAAAATTTGTCACTTTTATTTTTGTCGCAATTTATTACTTACATATGAATTTCGACGAAACTTCTGATGATGGCGAGACTGCTTAATCAATTAAAGCCTAGATAGGCATGGCTTAGCGTTGTTGGAATAGATTTTCTGTCAAGCGGTTATAGTCCGAAAATACTGAACACCCAAAAAATCGATGCACTGCCTTCAGAGATCAAAAAACGTATATTGATAATGTGCAGAAAAAACTTAGATATGGACCCTAGCCTGATATTGGAGATGGCGATAACTAGTAGTTTAGGTATAGTCGTAGACAGATCGGTCCAGATATAGGCATATTCTTAAATGTGACCATAAGCGTGAATGTAATATTACCTGTAATCCAAACTGGAGATTTTGTGCGAAATAGAAGTTGGAAATTGGAAGATGCACAGAAAATATCTGTTGAGTTTCCGTATACGTTTCATAAACCTTCAAAGGAAGTTGTATCTCTACTTAAAGCGGGAAATCAGGCTAAACTAATTTTTCAATTTGAATCAGATGCTCCTGAAGTTCCAAGTGCTGAAAGAATGTGGGTAGCAATTACTGAAGTTAAGAATGGTATATATTCAGGTTACTTGGATAATGATCCGGCAAATATAGTGGACCTCAAACACAAAGACATAATTGAATTTCGTGAGTGTCATATAATCGATACCGACTTAGATGATCCAGTAGTATCAATAACAGATAAATACATTAAGCGTTGCTTTGTAACGAATAATATTCTTTATGAAGCTCGACCGGTTGGCTATTTGTATCGAGAGGAGCCCGACCACGATGACGATAGTGGGTGGAGATTTACCGCAGGTGATGAAACTGACGAATATATGGAAGACACAAATAATTCGTCTTATGTTTCACTTGGTGCAGTATTGCGAGAAGATGATAGCTACCTCTCCCTACTGGAGCGAGAGGCAGGGGTTGCTTTCGCAAGAGATGATGAAGGTAACTTCGTTGAACTTGATGATTAAAAAAGATAACCAAAGACAAATAATGCAGGACAGACATCCTTAAAAATAACCGTGAGCTTAATAGTCGAATACGCTGTTCGATCGACGTACAGGGATGTATTAATACTGGGAGCGCAGGAGCAGACGAGCAGTGCAGTCACTCCGGTACTCGTAGTTTTTGTCGTTAACCTTGTCAAAGCCACACACAAAACTCCGCCTAACACAACGGCTTCTAATATTGTAGCAAGCGGTATCGTCTATTGATACCAATTGGCTACGCGGTTCAGTCATGGTTGCTTATCCAGTTCTTTATGAATTAAGACTAGATAATGTTGGCTGAGGAGTCAAATAGCGGATTGTTTTAGGTTTGGAGTTCTTTACGCCCTACATAACAATTTGACGAGAGCCTGTCCTCGTTTATTCCAACGAGCCTGAGGGAGATGACTCGAATGTTGGCTGGGCTGGGTGGTTTTCTTTGTCGCAAAGGTGATGGAGAGCCAGGTGTTAAAACAGTGTGGCGAGGTTACAAGAAACTATTAAATTATATTGAAGCCGCTGATGCTCTCAGGGTATAAGGATATATATAAAACAGAGTGGCGGCGTTATACTTCTCTACAATATTAACCCAGATGGAAGGTTTTATGAAAAAAATACTTATAGCTACCTCTTTACTTTTTTTTTCCAGTGCTGCTCAGTGTCAATATGATAGATATTGGTTCGAATACAGTGCCGGGTTTTATTTTGGAGACACTTTTAAAGTAAAGATTAGAGAAGAGCATAAAGGGTGGGCATTGATATACTCAAGATACGATGAAGGGGGGGCTTTTGGCACTACGAATTTAAGCAGAGAAACATTTGAACCAATTAATGCTAACTTCAACGTTTATGGAATATCTAGGTTTGCTTCTGCACCTTTTAACTGGGGCTATGCTGATGTAGGAATAGGTGTTGGTTATGGGGATGGTACTTGGTCTGTAAATTGTGAATACTATAAGGGAGGCTTTTTTGGGGATAGCGACATATGCGATATGAAAGATACTTCAACCTTTGGCATTCCCCTTCATGCATCAGCTGCAATAGGTAAATATGCAGGTGTTGGAGTCAATTTTGATATGTTTATATCTTTAGAGTTAGATACATTTTTTCAGCTTGGCTTAGTGGTGCCTATTGGGTTATTTACTAAATAAAGCATATATCGGATAAGAGCTAGTTTCAAAATAATGCAGGACAGGCATCCTTAAAAATAACCACACCTAAATATATTAGAAAAACTAGAACGCCCCTACTTTAAAGAAACTTCTCGCCCATAGATCCAAAACACACAACAACCCCAAAGTTAATGCATTGTGGTTATTTATTGACGCAGGAGTAATGGTTTTATTGCCGCAGAATTACAATTGAAGTCGCTCGTGCTAAGCGGCGCGCTTTTTCCTACGCTTCTTAGCGAATAAAGCGACGTGAAGGGATTCACTAATGCAGCGTGAGCAGGATGCTCAAGAGCTGTCCGTCCAGTCCAATTTGACGAGTGCCTATCCTCAATTATTCGCGAATATTGCCCCCCCCCCAAAAAACCCGACGCGCGGCCAATTTGACGAGTGCCTGTCCTCGATTATTGTCACAGGTTTTTTATGAAAGGTTTTTCTGGTTCTTTTCCTTGACTGCATTGAACGCTAGCTATACTTAAGTCAGCCGAAGGCGGTAGTACGCTACACATCAATGTACGCGCTTAACCCGACATTGCCTGAATGCTATATATGCGCTCGCCAAAGGCCATCCAGCTTGGTTTTTTGCTCAGCAAACATCCCTGATTCACATACCGGAAGATAACGAGCCTCCATTAATGCGTAATTCATGCAAAAAAGCCTTATATACCCTACTTACAGCTTCATGCTTAAGCCTTTGCTCTATAAACCAGTCTTACGCCTTAAGCGCTCAACCAGCGCAAGCTCAAACAGCAATCACTGCCGCCAACCCTAGCGCCAGTAAGAGTGAGCCGAAGAGTGCCCCCCTTCATATTGAAGACACTAATTTTCGCTTTCGCATACTCCAAGACGCCAAGCTGGATATGGTGGGTGGGCAATGGCGCACCATTGAAGGTCAATTTGGCTTTATCTGGTTTGCAGGCTCGGGCGGAATTGCGCGCTACGATGGCTATAACATAAAGGTTTACCGGCACGACCCGAAAGACCCGCAAAGCTTAAGTGGTAATTATGTCAGCGACCTAGAGCTCGATAATAGGGGGAATTTATGGGTGGCAACACGCTGGGGGCTCAACCGCTATGACTACGCCAGCGATACATTTGAACGTTTTGAGCATGATCCAAACGACGACAATACGGTCGCTCACAGCTATGTCTGGAATGTTATGGCAGATAGCCGAGGCGACTTGTGGTTGGGAACCAATGGGGGGCTAGACCACTTTTCGCCTAAAAGCGGTCAGTTTACACACTACAAACACGATACCACCAACACAAATAGCCTAGCAGCGAATAGCGTCTGGACAATATTTGAAGATAAACAAGGCATTATCTGGATAGGTACCGAAAAAAACGGCCTCAATAGTTTCGACCAACAAACGAATACATTCACACATTACCCGTCCATTGCGCAAGACCCTACAACACTTAGTCACTTTTCTGTCTTAGCAATTTATGAGGATAATCAGGATAGATTATGGGTAGGTACCAACGACGGGCTTAATCGGCTAAACCGTAAAACAGGCAAGTTTAAACGCTATAGCAATGACCCGAGCAACCCAAAAAGTATTAGCGGGAATATCGTTCGCGGAATACTACAAGATCAAAAAGGTCGTTTGTGGTTCGCGACAGATGGCGCTGGCGTTAGTGTGTATAACGCCAGCAGTGATGATTTCAAACAATATATACACAGTGAAAGTAGTACAAACGGACTGTTAAATAATAAAACGCGATCGATATATGAAGACTCCAGCGGCGGCTTATGGATAGGTCACTTCCCCGCCGGTATCTCTGTGCTTGATCAATACGCAACAGCATTTAGTAACTATCAGCATAATCCGGTAGACCCAAACAGCCTTGGTAACAGCGACGTACTATCCGCAAGAGAAGACAAAAGCGGCAATCTATGGATTGGGACAGAGCAAGGCCTTAATTACCTTAATAGGCGTACAGGTAAAATAACCCGTTACAACCACGACCCCGAAGACCCCACAAGCTTACAGGCCAACCCCGTGCTGTACGTCTGGGAAGACAGCAAAGCCAATATTTGGGTCGGAACATGGGGCGGCGGAATGAGCCGCTTTGAAAGTGAAACGGGCACATTCAAACGCTACCCAGCCCTTAACGCAAAAGAAGCGCGTACATTCTTTGAGGATAGCAGCGGCTACCTTTGGGTTGGCACAGAAAACGGCATTAGCCGCTACGACGCCAAAAACAACCGATTCAAACACTACACACACAACCCCGATGACAACACCACCCTATTACAACTTGGCGTAAATGCCATTTTCGAGGACAGCAATCAGAAATTTTGGGTCGGCAGCGATACAGGCTTCACCCTCATGGACAGAGCAGCAGGGACATTACCCGCTACACCCACAACCCTGATCACCCGACAGGCATTGGCCCAGGCTACATTACCTCTATTACTGAGGACAGCGCCGGGTACCTGTGGTTAGGAATGGGCGCAGACGGTGTTAATCGGCTGAATCGAAAGACTATGGAGTTTCGCGTATTTCGGTCCGAACATGGGCTCGCAGACGACATTACTGGCGGCGTGGTTGAAGACAGAAACGGAGATTTATGGATCAGTACGGGTAGTGGATTGTCCCGCTTTAATCAAAAGGACGAAAAATTTATCAGTAACTACACTATTGAACATGGCCTGCCAGGTAATTTATACAAGCGCCCAGCCGCCCTCCTTTCATCACAAGGAGAGCTTGTTTTCGGTAGCACCAAAGGCCTGACAATATTCAACCCCGATAACATTGCAGAAAACACGACCATTCCGCCCGTCGTGATTACAGACTTTCAAATATTCTATAAGCCCGTCGAGCTTGGCGCCAAAGGGTCTCCGCTGAAAGAAAAAATTACGCTAACCAAAGAGCTAACCCTGACACATAAGCAATCTGTCTTTTCTTTTGATTTTGTTTCCTTAAACTACAATATGCCAGAAAAAAATCAGTACTCTTACAAGCTGGAAGGCTTTGACGAAGAGTGGGTTTTTGGCGATGCTCGACGCACAGCTAGCTATACAAACCTAGATGCCGGCGACTACGTCTTTCGCGTGCGAGGCTCTAACAATGAGGGCCTATGGAACAATGAAGGCACCCAAGTAAATATACAGATACTGCCCCCTTGGTGGAAAACATGGTGGGCATACACACTATATACACTAACGGTGATAGGCATCATCCTGAAGTTTGTACACTCACAGCAACAAAAACGCCGAGCCGTTGAAGAGCAAAATAGAATACTGGAAGTTAAAGTATCCGAGCGCACAGGTGAACTACAGAAAAAAAATAACGACATCCAAGACATGCTCAGCAACATGCGCCAAGGTTTATTTACCATCGAAACCGACGGCACTATTCATCCCGAATATTCAACTCACTTAGAAAGTATTTTCGAAAAAGATAACCTTGCCGGACAAGACGCCTACGCCCTACTCTTTGCCGGCGCACAAGTCGGCAGCAATGAACTCGACCAAGTAAAAGAGGGTATTAATGCGATTATTGGTGAAGATGAAATGAATTTCACCATGAACAGTCACGTTCTCATTAGTGACTACGAGACGAAAATTTCCGACAATTCAAAAAGCTTATCCTTAGATTGGAACGCCATTGTTGACGCCGATGATATTGTACAAAAACTGATGGTCTCTGTACGCGACGTCACTTTACTCAAACAAATGGAAAATGAAGCCGCCAGTAAAAAAAGAGAGTTAGACATTGTTAGTCAATTGCTTAACCTACCCGCTGCAAAGTATCTAAAATTCATTAGCGCAACCATCGACTTCTTAAATGATAACGAAGCACTCATTAAAGCCAACACAACCATGGAGGACAATGTTGTCTCCGAATTATTTAGAAACATGCACACAATCAAAGGTAACTGCCGAACTTACGGCCTTACTCACTTTAGCGATGTTGTTCACGAAGTAGAAACACTGTACAGCGGATTAAAAAATGGGGATGCCCAATGGAACCAAGAAGCCCTACTCTGCGATATTGCCGTGGTTCGTGAGATCCTGGCCGAATACGAGCATATATACACATCAGTATTAGGCCGACAACCACCAGAAAATTCTCGAGACGGGAGTGGGTTTTGGATAAATGAAGACACTGTTCAACGCATGAACAAAAACATCGAACAAGTCATAGTAGACACCCCGTCGGAAGTTCATCAACAATCGTTAAATGATATAAAAAGAGTACTAGAGCAAGGAATTTCATCCACTCTTGAAGAAGCTTTAAAAGATGTTGTGGATTCACTGCCATCCATAGCAGAACAGCTCGACAAAGAAGCACCCATCGTAAATACAAACGGCTATGGCATACGCATTAAAAACGAGCACCTAGAAACCATTAACAACGTTTTTGCACATCTATTACGCAATTGCTTAGACCACGGTATTGAAACAGCTGCACAGCGGATAGAAAAAGGGAAGCCAGCCGCCGGCACAATTAAAGTGATCAGCCGAAATGAAAACCAAAAAATATTCTTTATGGTTGAAGATGACGGTAAAGGTTTGAACATACAACGCCTCTATGCCATTGGCGTAAAGCAAGAGCGCTGGAAAGTCGGCGACACGATAGCCACACGCACTATCTGCGATATGATTTTCGAATCGGGCGTATCTACAAAAGAAACTGTTAGCGACATATCTGGGCGCGGTGTGGGCATGGACGCGGTTAGAGCCTTTATTCGAAAACTCGGCGGTGATGTATATATCGAACCTACAGGGGATCAAGCAGCAGAAATAGAAGCGGGCAATGTAGAATTTGCATCAGTAAAATTCATTATTGAATTACCCGAGGCCATTGGTTTAACATCCGCAGCCTAACAGTAGGGTAATATTAAATCATCCATACACAGATGTCGGTTTTCTCACAATGGAATTTAAATAGAAAGGCATGAAAATAAAAAAGACAGGACATTCAAAACACGACGCGCGGGCGTAGATCTGGATATTAATTTATCAGTGTGTAGTGCGGCGATGCAGGTATAAACCTCTGGGGTGCACTGTGAATACTTCTCGGCAATTGCTCCTCGACATTATGTCCCGATAACTGCTCCTGCATGACTCTAATAACGTATATCCCGATATGGATGCAATGTCTAATAAGGTGCTCCTGCCTCTATGCACTGCTCTAACATTTGCTTCCCTTCAAAAACTTGTAAGCTCTGCTTAAACATCCTATTTATGACAGCCCCACAAATTCATGCCCCCCTAGCCTGATATAGAAGATGCCTATATTAAGTAGTTTAGGTATAGTTGTAGATAGGCCGGCCTACAACTAGGAACATCCCTACATGTGGCCATTAGCGTGAATCGAATGTTAGAGCACAATTTGGGTTAAGCATGTTTGGAATATTTAAAAGTAAACCGATTCTATCAAAAGAAGATACGGACTTTCAGGTAGCTACTTTTAAATGGCTATTAACGCATTTTGGAGGAGATGACTTCTATGTGGATGCAAAGCTTGTTCTTCCAACGAGGGAGTTCTTTCCGTCAAAAGTAGAAAACGCAGGCGAGGCCGCTCGTGAGACTTTTCTGGCTGTAAAAAAGTATGCTGGAATGGAGGAGTGGGCTTGCATTCTTGAGGCTCAAGAAGACGATATTGACACGAAATTAACACCTAATTTAACGGTCCAAAATGTTCCTCACAACCCTCTTGGGACATTTCAGGCGAAGGAAAATGAAGAAATAGTTATTACCTACAACCCATCGATCGCGGCCAATCCGACACAGTTGGTCGCTACTTTAGCTCATGAACTTTCTCATTATTTAACCGCCACCTCCCCTACAGAGCCTCCCGGAGGCTGGGAAAACTGGGAGTTTGCTACTGATATTACTGCTACTTTCCTTGGTTTTGGTATATTCATGTCTAATTCGGCATTTAGTTTCCGGCAATTTACCGAGGTTGACTCTCAAGGATGGGCATTTAATCGTAGCGGTTATCTTTCAGAAGCTGAGCACATTTATTCACTAGCTATTTTTCTACTATTAAAAGGTGATGGACTCGAAACAGCAATAATTCACTTGAAACCAAATTTAAGAAAAATGTTAAAAAAGTGCATCAAAGAGTTATCGGCGACCGAGTATATAAACGAGCTCAGAGCCGTAGAATATCTTGCACCCACTCATAAAAATTAAAGCGGTGCCTCCGCTTAAGGCGTTAGGCAATAAAATGGATTCTGAGCATATTCCTGATAGAAACAAAAGTCCTTATGGTTGGTGGGTCGCGACAATTATCGAGAGATTTCAATTTGATGATGAGGATCTCGATAATATACGTAGGCGCTGTCGCGCCTTTACAAATGTTGTGATTTTAAAAGCCGATGATAGAGAACAAGCTTATCGCAAGACCATTGAGTATGGTAAGTCTGGCATCGAGAATAAGAGCGATTGGTCAAACGGTAAAGGCCGTAAAGGGCGCTGGATTTTTGAGGGGCTTAGTAGTCTCATTCCCATTTATGATGAGCTTGATCCTGATGGTACTGAAATATTATTTGATGATGATAATGGCATAACAGTTGGAAGAGTTAAGTCTTGGGTTCGTAAAAAGGAAGACCTTGAGGTGTTTAATGACACCGAATAAAATGTCTAACCAGTGTAGTCATCCGACACAAATTGCAAGATACAATCATGAGCTCTGATCGAGATACAAAAAAGGCACTTCGTTGGGATGCAGGCCTTAGAACTACTAAACCAAAGATTAAGACAAGTGGCGGTGTGTACTCAATGTCTTATGCATGCCTTTCATGTAAAACTGCACATAAGCGTCATGTTGAAGGAAGCCCTTTAGACTATCCAATGAAAATGGATTGTCCAATATGTAAGGGAGTTACTTATAACTTAGGTAGGCACTTCAAAGCGCCGAAAAAATCTGACGATGCTCAATGGAAAAAGGTAGCTTTCCTTATTGAGCATGGCTTCTTGTTTCAAAAGATTAGAGTTTCTCCAAACAGCTATGAATCAGTGCCATATCCAAAAACATTAGATGAGGCAAAGAAGTTTGTTGTTAAATATAAAGACCGAGTAGTGAACCATGCATTTTAAAAACGCAGTCTATCCGATCGCCCACAACTGCAGAGTCATATGCAACCAATATGAAATTTAGTGTCGAAGATTTCAATGTTCTCAGTTACACTCTTAAAAAGAATTTTATGTCTTATGAGCAAGCCATTGCATGGGCGTATTCTCAATATACTGATGAGGGTATTGACTCTTTTATTGAGAAATTATCGTTAGCATCAGATTCGGCGCAAATGATAGAATTGATTAGTAATACTTATCAGGTGTACGGTGAACCAAGTAACGAATTTTTAGCTGGGGAGGCTGCAAAGGAATATTCAGAAGATAAGCTTTCTTTGTATTCCGCAATATCTCGTATTCTATTTGATCTTGATTTAGAATTACCTGAACACGAGCGGCAAGAACTATACATAGCAGAAGACTATTTTGGCTGGCATGATTCTGCTGAATCTCGAGCTATAGTGCATGCGATGCCGTTGTTTGATAAACATAGGCCCGCATATGAACACGCTGTTGCAAAGTTCAGCATATAAAAAATGCTTGCGGACTGACAGCCAAAACCTCCGTGTATTTGTGTTACAGGCTGCGCTAAAATATTAATACAAAAACACTCCAGTTTCGGCGAAATTGAAGCTGTCTTAGCTAAAAGACAGGCTCAAACTTATAATACTCAAAAGTCGGCACTTCAAAATTGTCATGCGGAACACCGCATAAATTTGTCGAGCCAACAACCAGTGCGATGGTCATAATAATAAGGTGATTACACGGTTGCACGATGGCATAAGCTAATGGCGAATGATCGGCATATCGCTTCCAGCGAAAAATAATATACACATGAAAAATGATGGATATTAAAAATACTGCAAACGAAGCCCAAGCAAACCCAACCCCGCTCAGGCAGAACACACAGGGAATAACCCCACACAATATTGCAACGCAACATAATATGGCAGGGGTTAAATAGATAAACTTTGAAGCCTTGCCTACATCCTTACTCATTAGCACCCTTAGGGGCGTGCATGAAATAACTTCCCGTTTTTGAATTTCTGGATGCACGCTTGCCTTCGTTAAAAATATTTGCAATAGCCGGCTATTACGCCATATTTTCGCCTCGCCAAGCAAGCACCCACACACCCAAACTCCAGCAACTTATTCCGTGCACACCCCTTACTGAGATAAATTGGCCGATAGAAATTTACTTCAACAAGCCTACATCAACCGCCTCTTCAAGCTTCCCTTTCAAAACATCCCAAACAGCCGCACTGCCTTTTGCAATACGACTATTCAAGTCGAAGACTTTTTCTTTGGGCACGTTGCTGTCTTTCCAGCTGTGGCCTTCACCCTGTAAATTGTGTAGTAACGGGGGGATGCGATCTATCGCGCGGGCGTAGCGTGAATCGGCGGTTTCGCCTAACTCAAACTCTTGCCATAGCGCCAAGTATTCATCGCCCTGCCCAGTGGGTAACATGTCTAACACACGCTTAACGCCGGCTTCTTCTTTGGCTTTATTATCAGCGGTTTCAGACGCATAAATAATAGTATCGCCCGCATCAATCTCACCAAGGTCATGAATCAGTAACATGAGAATGACGCGGTCTATATTAATAGCCTCGACGGCAAACTCTTTTAAGGGGCGAGGCAATAATAGTTTGTCCAATTAGACGAGGGTTCCTACTTTCTCAGCAAGGCGCTCGAAGGGGCGCATGCCGGGGCATGTAACGCTTTGAGCAACGCTGCTGAGGAGGCAGGAGGCAAGTATTATTGGATAAAGTATTTTTTCCTCGGCCCTAACATTAACGCAGATAAACACACATGCCAGCTGTGCTCTGCAGAGTTTTCATAACGCTGTAATCCACAAGGCCGCGTTTTACGCAGTACACCTTTGAGCTTTTCTATTTCTACAATGAAGCTTAAAACGCTTTCAATTTTTTCCACGGGTACCTCGCAGGTAGAGTGAGTGTCTTGCAAGCGTACAGGCATACGTGGCATAGAGGCAAGCCTGCAAGTACAGCTGTTACACTCGCTACACCCGCGCACAAAAAAGGGCGTGTTTCTCAACACGCCCTTTTCAGTTAGCTTGCAACGAATAACTACACTTTAGCATCATCGCAAAAGACGATGAGTTGTGCGCTATCACTTAAATAATCGATGCGCCCTATACTAACGTTTTTAACCTTAACACCCAAGCGCGACTCTAAATCTTGAATAAGCTCGGCGCGGTGCTGTGGTGCAATGAGCTTTACTTTGTCGTAGGTCATACGGTATTCGGTAACCCGTGGTGATATTAACTGTGATTCGCCCAGTGCGGCCAGAGCATTTACAAGCGTGACTAAAACCGCAAGTTCCCAATGCAGTAAATTGGCTACCGAGCACATTAGTGCCATGGCAATTACAATAAACAGGTACGTCATATCGCGGATGCTGATGGCTTCTGTTCGGTAACGCAACATAGCGAATACGGCAAACAAGCCAAAAGCAAAACCCATGGATAACTCAATACCGTGTAATAGGTAGGTTACGATGAATACGCCATTAGCAAACAAAAAGAAGCTAAACACCGATTCGCGGTTAGGCGAAATACGGAAGTAAATAACGCGTAATAGAAAAATACAAGCGGCCAGCAATAGGCCATAACGGAATAGGAAATCTAAGCTAAGCATGTGAGTACATCTTTCTCTTGTTGAGGAATTTGAATATGGCGAGCGTTCTTTTTGAAGCGATTAGTTTTGATTGTCTCCGAATCTAACGTCATCACTAAGCCCATACAGTATTTGCTAAACCCTCTTGGCCTCAGGTTTAATTGGCGCAGCACATCAAAAGCCACTGAGTTACGTGTTAACTTTGCCTGCTTTAGTTCGAGTATGGCAAAGTCACCTAAGGCGACTTGCCCCAACTGCGAACCCGATGTGTTTTCTAAATTGATATCGATGGTTAAACGTTCTGCACGCTCTTCGCTGGCTAGCGCTATGCGTTGGTAACGGTTGACCAGCTTCACTTCAAGGTTATGGCATTGCGGTACGCTTAGTTCACGTAAAAAATCTTGATGCCGATTTATATCGAACGCGCCCTCTTCTTTTATAGCCATTCTATTTTTAGCGGTACGTTTTTTGTTATTTTTGAATTTAACTTCAAGAAAACTCGTTTGTGTATCGACATACTCCCTAAACCTCACTTTAAAGCGATTTAGGCGTCCACGATGATGCTGGTGATAAAAATAGTAGTCGGATGTATCGAAATAAGTGCTCTCGTATTGAGACAAACGCTTGCCATCAATTTCTAGCACAGAGAAGTGAGGCCTTAATAGTGCAAGCAGTTCTGGTAATACTGCCGTGGGAACCACAAATTTTGTATCAATACGATTCATTAACTGCGCACGCTTTAAATCGTTAAGGCCGTGCGTACTGTATTTTTCTATTTCGGTTACAAAAGGCTGCTGATTGAATATTGGGTTAAAAGCTAAAGCTGTCATAACAATCCAGTTTAAGTCGTTTTTACTACTTTTATGTTCACGCTTCTAAAACGATGGCACCAGTACAATAAGGTGTGAATATCTTATCTATTTCTACTGCTAAAATATTTCACCCGAGAGAAGGATACTTATTTACCCTTAAACACCGCCATTTTTAATTTTAAAAAAATGATCGATTGGGGCTACCCCGTGAATGTTGCTCGAGTATAGATTTTTAGCCCACTCAATAATGGATTAAGATGCGGTTTTTTTGCGATGGAGCTAACACTATTTGCATAAAATGCCAATTCTGTACCATTTTGCGCCAAATGCAGACTCTTGCGCTGTGATTTATGTGATTACACTTTAGCCCTTGCCAAAGAGGATAAAGCAATGACCCTTCAAAAAAACACCCTATTACTACTAACCAGTATGGTTGCAATAAGTGCCTGCACTGGTGGTACAACCAGTAGTAGCACTCACACATCCGGCGCTAGTACTACTTCAAGTATAGCCGTATCGCAAAGCTCTGCTTCCACACAAAGCTCTTCGGGCACCACGCCCCCCAGCAATTCAGATTTAGTGATTAGCGAGATCGTTGCCAAATCGGGAGACGATACTTTTCTGGCCGGCAACGACTGGATCGAGCTTTATAACAAAGGCACTAGCAGTATTAACCTCGGGAATTTTGCTTTGGCCGATAGCGGCAGCGCTATTTTATCGCTCGCCAACCAAACACTTGCACCGGGGCAATATGCCGTGGTGGCCGCAGTGGATGCCGATGACGTTAACCCACCGGCATTGTCTGTACCGTTTAAGCTAGGTAAAAGCGACAGCGTTACCCTTTATTACCAAGGCGCCGTTATAGACACCCTATCGTGGGAAGAGGGCCAAGCCGATGAAAACTTTAGTTTTGGCTGGCTAAACAACACCCTTCAAACACTGCAGCCTACGCCTAATACGGCCAACCAAGCGGTCCCCGCTTCAACGATGGTGCCGCGCGGTAACCCAAGCGGTACCTCGGCTTTGCGCATTAGCGAAGTTGTTCCGCAATCAGACCGCCCCACCTTTTTTGAAGGCAGCGACTGGGTAGAACTTCACAATACGGGCACCAGCACCATCAACCTTAGCGAATACTTTTTAGCGGATGATTCCAGCGAGCTAGAAGCCCTGCCCAACATCTCACTCGGCGCCAACGAACGCGTTGTGATAACCGCCGGTAACGATGTTGCCTTTGGCAGCACGGCCAATGTCACGTTTGGTTTGGGCCGTGAAGATTCGCTATCGCTATTCAAACAGAATGAAGAAGTGGACTATCTGATCTGGGGTAAAGACGAAAGTAAAAACGGCCGCAGCTATGGTTACATCAACGGACAACTGCAAGCGCTTTACCCAACCCCCAGCGAAACCAACGTAGCTTACGTTCTGTTCAGCGAAAATGAGGTGTTTGAAGTGCACGTGGATGTTGCTGCGCAAGACTGGCAAGCGATGCTCGTATCCCCTTCTGATGAAGAATATTATTCCGCCAACTTCTCGCTAAATGGCGCCAAGATTGACGACGTTGGCTTCCGTATTAAAGGCCAAGGTTCATTAATGTCGATTCGTAACTCGATTCGTTATGGCTTTAAAGTGGATATGAATCGCTATGTCGACCAGAAGTTTATGGGTATGAAAAAGATCGTCTTCAACCAAAGCTTTGCCGACCCCACCTTTATGCGCGACACCATCGCTTACCGCTTAATGGCCGAGGCTGGTGTACCGGCTCCGCAAATTACCTATGTTGATCTGTACGTAGGCGCCGAACACATGGGACTGTACCAAATGATCGAAATGATCGATGGCGAGTTCTTAGAAAAGCACTTCCCCGAGGACGAAGACGACCAAGGCGACCTGTATAAAGGTGAAATTGGCCAGCGCTTAACCTGGACCGATAACAACTACGCCACCTACAGCAGCGGCTTACGTTTAAAATCTAACGACGAAACCGTTGGCACCCCTGAAGAAGGTGCCGCAATGGTAAGCTTTTTGAACGGCATTAATAACAGCGGTGCCCCGCTGGATTATGTCGATGCCGACTTAACGGTTAAGTTTTTGGCCGCTTCAGTATTACTCGGTAATATGGATAGCCCCATTGGCGCCACAGCCAACAACTTCTACCTGTACGAGCAACGCAGCAAAGGTACGTTTACACTGCTCCCGTGGGACTACAACTTATCCATGGGCCTTTGGGGTAATGGCGTAGCTACAACTATCAATCCATTACCCGACTTTGGCGGCGGTGGTGGTGGTGGTGGATTTGGTGATTTCGATTTCGGTGATTTCGACTTTGGTGATTTTGACTTTGGCGGCGGAGCACCAGCAGCGCCAGCCGGTGTAGACTGCCAAATCGTTGATCACGTTTTAAATAACCCCATTCACGATACCAACTCGCAGCGCCCCATGCTGGATGCCATCCTGCAAGATCCCGCTTTACGCCAGCAGTACCATGCTGAAGTTCAGCGCCTGATGGATACCGTGTTTAACGAAGATGCCCTGCGCGCACAAATTAATGAGATTGCCAGCCTTATCGACCCGTATGTACAAGCCGACCCCACTAAGTTTTACACTTACCAAGAGTGGCGAACAGCGTTGGAGCAAGGCCTACCCGACGGCACTGATGTGAGTGATGGCCGCGGCGCTGGTTTTTACGGCCCGGATAAAGGCATTATTAACTTCACCCGCGACCGCGTGAATAATATTCGCCAACAGCTCAACGGGCAATTACCTATAAGCAACGCCGGCAGCACCGCTTGCCCGCCAGTTCAATAAACGGGAGTTAAACTAAAAAGGGGGCGCTAGCAATAGCGCCCCCTTTTTTTGTTGGTTGGGGGTAGTTAGGACACCAGAAAACAATATTCCACTCACCAATACTTGATTTCGACCTCCTGAATTTCGTTGCTCAAAGCACTACATACCTCTAGAAAAAATACGTACTCATAGCCCCATTCCATAAACTATTACCGCCTCGCCCCTAAGCACACCTCAGCACCTCAACATAATTGATATTGCGTTAATTTAGGCGCCAAGTTATTTTGAGCATCGAATAGATTGGAGGGGGTTGGCATCTCAAGTGTTTTAGCCTCTTTAGAACAGTAAATTAGGGGTTAAAAAATGCGGTACATTAAAGCTTTATCAATAATTGCCTTCACACTTGTTATAAGTGCATGCGGCAATAGCGGCCGGGGGTCTGAAAGCAAGCCCGTAAGTGGAAGCCAAAACTATTCGATCAATGTAATTACTGAAGATATAGCCCTAACTCTAGAGAGTGATCAGACCAAAGATGTCACGGTTTCAGTTGAATACCAAGGTGACGGTGTCATTATTGGTGTGCCAGAAGGTAAGACAATACCCAATTGGCTTAGCGTGCATACTGACACTGCACAGGCTTCACCAGCACTTATAAAGCTCAATATATATACCTACGGCCTGCAACCGGGGGAATACCGCACCACTTTACTCTTTCTTAGCGGCAAGCAAGATGGCAGTGTTGTAGTGCAAGACGAGCTGCCGATAACAATCACAGTAAAACCGCCTAACATTGCTCCCAACAACGGCGCTTTCGGCCTGACTTATAGCGCTGATAATAATGGCACTACAGCCCCTTGGCCCTTTAAGGTTTACGTTGGCGAGGAGGGCAAAACCTGGCGCTTAACAGTTGATTACCCACCCGGCGAAACTGAAGGCTGGCTGGAGCTAAGCCAAAGTGAAGGCGAAGACGGCTTAGACCAATTCACCGAAGTATATGCGTCCGTCAAACCTTTACCTAACGGCAACTATTCTGCCGAATTAAATTTACATGACGGCAGCGGAAAACTCATTGATTCAATACCCGTTGATTACTACGTATCACATAAAGCAAAAATTGACGTCAGTAAGAGTGATTTTGTAATTAATAAAAATACGCAACTCGAAGATTTAAATTTTACCGTAACCATCGACCCTGCGCATGTCTTAGGTGGTGAGAACAGCACGTGGCAATTAACGAGTAGTGAATGGATTAACGCGGATGTTACTAGTGGTGACTTAAGGGCAGTGCAGACAATCGAATTGTCTTTAGACGTATTAGCAATTCTGACCAGTGGAGAAAGTTATAATTACGGACACATAAGCATAAATTCCAGCCGAGGAGAAATTTCTGATTTCTACTATACAATTTTCCTCACAGAATATTTCAACCCTAAATTAATCATTGGCAGCCCAACCGTAACAACATTCAATGAACAAAGCCCAGATTTAACTGGTAGTTTAAGCATTACCCTTGAGGGCGCCCAATTTGGCTTGAATACGGGCTGGCAGGCCACCTCACAAACCCCATGGTTGCAACTTTTAACCAGCGAAGGCGATACCCTGCAAAATAATATTTTGCAATACCAGGTTAACGTTGACCAACTGCCAGGCACCTATGTAAAGCATACGGGCTATATCAACATCGCCACTGTAAGTAACTTATATGCAAATGATAAAACGGTGGCTCAAATTCCATTCACAATTGACGCGCCCATGATATCTGCTACTACACCACAGGTTGCTTATGAAGGTACTGCATCAAATATTGCCATTAGCGGTAAGCGTTTTATTAGTGGTAAAGAATACTCGTTGAATATTCAAGATCAAATCATTACTGCTACGGCAATAAGTGATTCTGTTCTTCAAACGAAATTACCCAGTACTTTAAACGCATCCAACACCAGCATTACCCTCGAAAATACGCTTAAAACGGATGATCCGCCCGTTGATATTGAAGTTAAACGACAGCATATCTGGCAAGCATCGAGAACAGTGCTTGAGGGATTTTTTGATAAAATTAGCCTAGACCCTGTACGCAGCGCCATTTATTTTACAGGTTATAGGGCAGATCAATTACAGCGGTTAAATTATAGCGAAGACAACAGCTGGGAAAATGAAACATTTAATTTACCCGGCTTGCAAGCTATTGAATTATTGGCCAGTGGAGATGAGTTAGTTGCGGTATTCTCGGAAGAAACACAAGCCGAATATGCTGCCTACCTAAATCCTGTCACCCTGCAAGTTAACCGTATTCAAGGGTTAGAGCGTGTAGTTTTTAAGTTGACGAGCGAGCCATTGCGGTCGGCGGTCCTACCTTTATTGAATAACCAGCCCCTAATAACAGTCGACGGTTTACCTTCCGGAATCTATGACCTCGCATTAGATGAATATTTGGCGGTGAGTTTTAATCCACCAGGTCCACTAGCCGGTGTTTTTTCACGAGATAGGACGCGTGCATTCTTTACTGAAGAGCCTGGCAGCAGCGGAAGCCTAATTATTAATGCAGCCACAGGACTTAATACTTCTTATAACTTTAGCCCAGGCTCCGTTGCGCTGAAGCAGCAGAGCTATAACTCATCGGGTTCTAAATTACTAATTAAAGATCAACTCCTAGACGGTCAATTACAATTATTGGGTCATTTAACGCCCGAGCGCGCAGTAGAGAGTGCAGCTATAACACCAAACGGGCAACAAGCTTTTGCTCAACATTATAATAATGAACAAGCCATCATTTATCGTCATGATGTAAGTGGTGATGATGCACGCGGGCAGTACCCTGCCGATGAACTCCCATTAACTAGCAGCATCATGGCCGGAGAAACTATACAGCATTTAGTGGTGAGTGAAGATGGTGCCGCCCTGTTTGTATTAAGCTATTCAAAAAAAGAGGGGAGATTTATTTTTTATGTCATCCCCCTAAAAGGGAATAATGGTTAACGCCAGCCGAAGCCTCGTCAGCACTTTCAATTAACGAATAATCGGGGACTCACGTTAATCCACTTCGTGCTCCAACAAATTAGATTAACTTACACATAGCTCACAGCTCTATGTGTACGAGGTCATTCGTTGGGGTGCCCCAGATACTGAGATGCAAATCCTTAAGCCTTTACTTGGAAGTGGGGCTAGTATTCCTATCGATTTTGGCCCACTGCATGTAGAGCAATTAATACTGCCGGGTTCTGATAGTTTATTTAAGTATGTTAAACATCAAGACATTAAGTTACTGCTATCACCTCACCTTAATACCATGGAAATTACAGACTTAGCAAAAAAAGAGACAGGAAGCTTACAAGATGATTTTTCGGCAAGAAACATTTGCTGGGACAGGCACTCGCTTAAATACAAAAGCAACTAATAATTTAGCCTTAGCTACTTTTTACGTATAGCACTGAAATTATCGAGCATAAGGCAATCGAGCTAAGAACCAGAATGACTTAAAACGAGTGCCTGTCCCAGATCTTGTTTCCTGCTTACTACCACAACATTAAACATTAGGTTCCAATAATGATAAATAAATATTTAATGATCATATGTTTACTTTTCCCTGTCAGCGCTTATTCAAATTCAGAAACCCCAGAGTTGAAAATTTCAGAAATTTCTAAAGGCGTGTATATTCATCAATCATTCCATCGTACCCATGAGTATGGGGTGGTGAGCGCCAATGGTCTTGTCGTTACAGAGGGCAGCAACGCGTTTATTGTGGATACGCCGTGGTCAGATAAAGACACCGAGGCACTTGTAAGGTGGATTTCCAACAAAAATTATAAGCTCTTAGGTAGTGTATCTACTCATTCACACGAAGACAGAACCGCCGGAATAAAATGGCTCAACAATCGTTCGATACCTACATATGCAACGAAGTTAACCAATGACCTATTAAGCGACGAAAATAAAGAGTTGGCTAAATTCACACTGAAAGAAAACGATGAAAAACTAGCTGATGGCCTTATTGAAGCCTTTTACCCCGGAGAAGGCCATACTGTAGATAACATTGTAGTATGGCTGCCGAAATCGAAGATATTGTTTGGGGGTTGTTTTACGCGTAGTCTTGAGTCAAAAGGGTTAGGCTACACCGGTGAGGCCTTTATAGAACAGTGGCCTAGCTCAGTTGAACGCGTACTTTTAAAATATTCCGACGCCGAGCAGGTTGTTCCCGGCCATGGGAAAATAGGAAATTTAGAATTGCTAATACACACCAAGATGCTGGCCGAGACAGCCTTTAAGCAATTAATATCGACGAATAGCAACGCGCAAAAAAAATAGCGATGACGAAGATAGACAACATTCTAAAAAAAATTGTTAACGAAAAAAGAGAGTCGGCTAAGCTGGTTGGGTTTGGTGCTATTGTTGTTCAGCACGGCAAGGTTGTGGGGCTTGCTGTGAGTGGTGAGCGTAAAAAAGGCAGCGGGGCTTCAATTTCACCGAATGACCTTTGGCATATTGGTTCGATCACAAAATCTTTTACCGCTACGATGATTGCTCGCTTAGTGGAGAAAGGTGAGCTTAACTGGGATACAACCATTAAAGATAGTTTCCCAGAGGCGAGTAATATTCATGCACAATGGAATGATGTAACCCTAAAACACCTACTCACACATACATCGGGGGCTGCATCTAACCCTTCACTCTTAAATGCCTTCAAAAACCCAGACGCTGGAATTAGTCGAATGGTGGCCCGCGAATCTGCAGCCAAAGACATATTGATTAATCCTCCCAAAAGTATTCCCGGTAGCGCCTTTTTATATTCAAACGTTGGCTATACGATTGCGGGGGTAATCGCTGAAAAGAAAATGGGAATACCTTGGGAACAACTCATTCACCAAGAAGTATTTACACCAATAGGGATTCACTCTGGCGGCTTTGGTGCACCACCAGATATAGAGGGCGAATTGAGTCAGCCGTGGGGGCATAAAAAAATACTTGGTTTTACTATAAGTACAAAAGCCGATAACACCCCAATAATAGGCCCTGCAGGCACAATTCATTTATCGCTAACTGATTTAGCACTGTACGCCAATGAGCATTTACAAGGGCTACAAGGCCGAGGCTCAGCTCTAAAAACAGATACGTTTCAGCACCTGCATCAACCCCATCTTAATGACTATGCTTATGGCTGGCTAATTAATTCACCGCTAGACCTAGGGCTGGATAATGTTCATTGGCATAACGGTTCAAATACTGCGTGGTACGCTTTAGTCGTGCTGCTACCCGATATTAATGCGGCTATCGCCATAACCGCTAATGACGGCAACGTTATAGCGGCCGAAAAAGTGGCTTGGGAAATAACACAACATTTAGTCGAGCCGTTAAAAGCTTCGTATTCCCGTGATGGCACGCCTCGCCCTACGGATGTAAAAGAGGACGATATTCTGCCTCGACCCTTATGAATAGCTTGACGGCTTAGGGGCGTGCACGGAATAAGTTACTGGAATTTGGTTTTTTGGATGCTTGCTTGACGAGGCGAAAATATGGCGTAATAGCCGGCTATTGCAAATGTTTT
>NZ_CEXWTU010000032.1:0-19285 GCF_982758155.1 Marinagarivorans sp.
AAAGGCGAATTGATTGTTTTCTGGGCATTCAAGCGTCAGCCCTTGCAGGGATAGCAAGGGGGCGACAATGCAGGAGCATATTGTCTAGAGCGCTTGCATAGCGACCAGCCTTAGCATGGATGCGTAGGGGTAGACTTTGCAGGAGCACAAAGTCGTAGATGGCTTGTAGGTAATTGCTCCTGCATTACCTTAATAACTTACATCCCTGTAAGCCTAGCGGCCCGGAAAATGATCAGTTTGCCGGCCTATTTCCGCATGGCTGAATAGTTACAAAAATATTCAGTGGCGAGCTAGATAAGTCGCGGCTGTATTAATCAACAATACAATGCGGCACAAAGCGCGAACTGTCTTTGGTGATAAAGGTATTGTCTTCGCGAATACCTATACCGGCGGGTTCGTTGCCGACTACCCAGCTGCCAATTACGGCGTAGGTGTCTTCGGTTTTTTGGGTTTTTGAATTAATTCGATTAAAGCGCGGTAATTCGTGAAAAGCTTGGCGAATGGTGGCGATATCGTTGTAGGGGCCATCTTCTTTTAGTGCTTGGCCAGTGTCGGTGATGATTTCGATATTAGCGCCTTCGCGTGAGAATAACGGTTTGCGCACCCATCCGGCCTCTAGTGCTGGGCGGTTGGCGGCGTTTTCGCTATTTTCTTCAAAGAAGGCAGGCAGTAAATTGGGGTGGTCTGGGTAGCGTTGCCACAGCAAGGGCAGTATGCCTTTATTGGATAGCAGCATTTTCCAGGGCGGCTCGATCATTTGTGTTTGGCTGGTGATAACTGTTTGGCCAAAGTCTTCGCGCAGCATAAATTCCCACGGGTACAGTTTGAATAAACCCAGAATTTCAAAGTTTTCTTCATCAATAAACTGGCCGTTATATTCGCCAATATTTTCCAGTGGAATATAGCGTGTATCAATTCCACTTTGGCTGGCTATGTCCATTAAATAATTAACGGTGCCTTTGTCTTCGGCACTCGCTTCTACGCTGGCAAAGTGCAGTGGTGTAGTAAAGGGCTGTGTTTTAAAAGCGTTTTCGAGCTGGTCTTGCAGGGAGTTAAATTGGTCGGCTCCGGCAGGTAATAAACCGGCGGCCAATTGTTGCTCTAACCAAACCCACTGGACATAACCGGTTTCGAACAGGCTGGTGGGGGTGTCGTAATTTAACTCTAATAATTTGGCGGGACCTTGACCGTTGTAGGCTAAATCCATTCGGCCGTATAAATGAGGGTCGCTATTTTTCCAGCTATTGGCCACGTGATTCCAGTAGCGCTCGGGCACATCTAACTGGGTGAGCAATTGTTCATTTTGTACGATATCGTCGATTAAGCCGATTGCCATTTGGTGCAGCTCGGCAGTCGGGTCTTCTATGTCGTTTTCGATATGCGCTAGCGAGAACTGGTAATAAGCACTTTCGTCCCAGTAAGGTTCGCCATCGATGGTATGAAAGTCAAAGCCAACATCTTCAGCTTGAGTGCGCCAATCGGCGCGTTCGGCAATGGTGATTCGTTTCATGATTAGCCGCCAAAGCTGTTAGCGCGAAAGGAAGCCTGCTTGCCAAAACCACCGCGCGGCACCAAGCGCCCAGCCTGAGGCTTAATGCGGTTAGGGCTAACTTTTACAGGCCCAGTAGTTCGCGATACCGCGGTATTGTTGGCGGTACGGAAGGTGGATTTATCGTCGCCAGACTTATACAGCGGTTGGCTGGCGACATTACTGCGGGTTTGAGCATTGGCCGTATTACCGCCGCTGGCGGCTTTTGTTCCGGTTTTATTGTCGCCGGTTTGGCTGCCATTACCGGTAAATTGGTTGCCCGAGCGGTTAAACATTTGGCCGGCTAAGTAGCCCATCATTAGCGGCATAAAAAAGCTGCCACCTTGTGCATTTTGTTGCGGTGCTGTTTCGCAGCCGCCGGCGCCAAAGTCGGCCTCGCATTCGGCTTTATTGGCGTATTTGGGCGCCGTTTGCGGGTGTAGGGCTAAAGCTTGTTGGTAATCGGCTTCGCATTGCTCTTTTGTACTAAAGCCAGAATCGGCGCATTGGTCGGGTGTTTGATAAACCAATGCGGGCTCGTCGTCTGGGTGTTTAACGCAGCTGGCGAGGGTGAAGGTGGCGGCTGGCACCATTAGAATAAGGGCGGCTTTTTTACTGCGTTTAAATGCTTTCATTGTCATGGTCTTTATCCTAGTAGCTCATACAGGCTGAATTAATCAGGCCTACAGCAATGGCAGAGGTGGCGATTAATGTTGCACTGGCTAGTTCATTTTGTTCAATGCGTTTGGGTAAGTCAGAAATAACGACCCGTAAAAGTACGAAGGTTAATGCCTGTACGACCAAGGCAACGGCGCCCCAAAGTGCGCAATCGATTAAAGACATCGAGTGGGTAATAGCGCTGGCAAGTGGTAAAGCAAAACCGATTAACGCACCACCAAAGGCAACAGCGGCAGCATTGTTGTTTTGGCGAATTAGGCCAAACTCATCATGCGGTGTTAACCAAGTATAAAGCCGAATAAAAATAAGGCTGAGGACGACGGCCAAGGCAAAATAAGCAAAAAAAGCGGGTAGGCCGGCGAGTGATTGCGTGGTTGTTTCTAGCATGTTTTTTCCATAATTAATTGTGGGTTAGGTTGGGTAAGCGTGCAGTAACGTAATCGATAATTTTTACGATGTGGATATTATGGGGGCCATAGTCGCCGCCTTCTGAGGTGGGCTGAATAAAACCAAAGCATTCATCTTCGGCCAGTGTGAAGCCGTCTTCTTTAAGCATGGCTTGAGCGTTAAATTGATACCACTCATCACCTAAATCTAGGGACACGGGCGGTAAGCCGTGCTCGGCAATTAAGTCACTCACATCGCTAATCGTGCCATCGGTGGCACTGTAAAGTAGATGCCGTGTTGTGCTTGGGACATCGACTTTACGCTGAATAAAGACATCGCCAAAGGCGGTGATATCTAACAGCGTGTCTTGTGGTGTGAGCGCAAAAGCGGTGCGTAATTGCGACACTAAGGTCGCGTTCAAGGTAATCGGGTAGTGCATTTTGGGGCCTGTTAACGTGGATGCTCGCTAAATGATAGCTGCATTTGATGGAGGCAATCATACAGGGGCTGTACGTTGCAGTGCTCTGCTTTTTGCAGGCATATTGCAATGGCCTCGAGTGTGGACAGGTAATGTTCCTTGGGCGCTTTGCGAATATGGTACTGCGATGCTGTGGCTTCAATGCTCACCAGCGGGTATTGCTGAAGCCAGGGGTTCAATTGCCACAATTTGTAGGCCTTTTTCCAGGTTCCATCTAAAAACAAAAAGCGCATAGCAACTGGCGTTGTATTTTTTCCACCCCATTTTGTGCCGGCATGGGTCTGCGTGGCGATGAAGTCTTCAAGCGGTTGACTATTAGCGCCGGGGTAAACGATGGCGATAGGCCTTGGATCGGTGTGGAGCTGTGCCTGTAGTTCGGCAAAGTCACCCGTATTTTCACCGACCCAAATACGGGATTGCGGCAAGCATAGCGTTACTAAGCGGGCGGTATTCTTGGCGGCTTTTTGCTCGCTGGGGTGCTGCAGTATGTCTATTGCGCCAAGGCTTTTGATCGGCGCAATAGCACAGCATACACAAGTGCGAAGTGGATAATGGCAGGTTTGGCAGAGGGGGCGTTGGGTCATGGAGTGGTTATATCGGCCATGTTGAAGCAGGGTGGGTGAGCGGTGCGCAAGGGCACATTAGCAGTTCTGCCGTCACAAAAAAACCATAAAAGCGTCATGAATCTTTCATGTTAGCCCCGTAAAAAGGCGGCTTACAATTTGATTGATGTACTGGAGTACCACATGAGTTTTCAAAAATCGGCCCTTGCCTTAGCTATTACTTTTTCATTGGGTGCTTTAAGCGGCTGTAGCGATGACGACGACAAAAGCTCGCCAGCTTCAAGTGTTATAGCCAGTAGCGATGCGCTAAGTTCTAGCTCTGCTGCTAGTTCGAGTGTTGCTGCCTTGGCGATGGCGTTTAACCGGATTTCGACCTTTGCGGTGTGTGAGCAGCTACAGGCTAGTTGTAATATCGATGATGAAACCGTTGCCGAGATTGTTACTGCTAGCCAAGATGGCAACACCCTTATTTACACGGACGGTGTGAAAAATCAATTAGGCTTTATTGATATTACTGACTCGGCAGTACCTAAGTCTTTGGGCATCGTTGCGCTCGCGGGGGAGCCTACCTCGGTTTCTGTTGTTGGTGGTTATGCGGTAGCGGGGGTGAATACATCGGCCGATTATGTGAATACCTCTGGTGAACTGGCGATTATTGATCTTGCGACGCAGACCGTTGTACATTCCATTGACCTCGGTGGTCAGCCAGATTCGGTCGCGGTCAGCCCCGATGGGAAATACATAGCGATAGCCATTGAAAACGAGCGCGATGAAGATTTAGGCGAAGGCATTCCACCACAGCTTCCGGCCGGCTTTCTTATCATTGTGGATGTTGCCGATACCGTCGAGGCGTGGGTTACGCGAAAAGTGGAGATGCTTAACCTTGTCGATATGTTATTCCCTGCCGATCCAGAGCCAGAGTTTGTTTCTATTAATAGCGACAATATTGCGGTAGTAACGCTGCAAGAAAATAATCACATCGCGATGGTCGATTTGATGAGCGGTACAGTAACGTCTAGTTTTTCGGCCGGAACTGTGGATTTAACCGATATCGACGCCACTGAAGAAGGCCAACTACTGTTCACCGAAAGTTTAGATAGTGTTGTGCGTGAACCTGACGGCGTTACCTGGATGGGCACCGAGTATTTTGCGACAGCCAATGAAGGCGATATGGACGGCGGTAGCCGTGGTTTTAGCATATTTGATAAAAGCGGCAATATCGTTTGGGATGCCGGCACAATGTTAGAGCATCTGACGGCACGCTTTGGCCACTACCCCGACGATCGCGCCGGCAATAAAGGTAATGAACCTGAGAATGTGGCTTACGGTATGTATGGCGATACGGGCTATTTATTTGTTAATGCCGAGCGCGCCAACCTGGTATTTGTTTTTGATGTAACAGATCCAACGGCACCCGTATTTAAACAAGCTTTGCCGGCGGGTGTTGGGCCTGAAGGCGCATTGGCAATTCCTTCGCGTAATTTGGTCGCAGTGGCCAGTGAAAAAGATTCCCGTGGCGACAAGTTTCGCTCGAGCGTTACGGTTTATCAACTGGGTGATGGCGCCGCGCAATATCCAACCATCGAATCGGTTAATCGCGATAACGATACGCCCATTGGTTGGGGCGCTATATCTGGCTTAACGGCAGGTGCGGGTAATACTTTGTATGCGATTGAAGATAGCTTTTACAACAGCAACCGTATTTTCACTTTAGATGTGAGTGCGCAGCCTGCGATATTAACCGCCGAAACAGCCTTAATGGATACCAACGACATTCTCGCGAGCCTGCCTGCAGCAGACCTTGCTGAGGATGATGTTGCACGTGCAGGCGTATTTGATCAGCATGATCGCGCGGCATTGATTAACGCGAATAAAACCGTCAACCTCGACCCAGAAGGTATTGCTGTTGCTAGTGATGGTGGATTTTGGCTAGTGTCAGAGGGGGCCGGTACTGTCGGTGATGACGCTCGGTCAGTAGCTTCACTTAATATGCTGATTAAAGCTTCGGCGTTGGGAGTTATTGAAAAAGTCATTACCCTGCCAGAAGCGGTTAATGCGATGCAGCTGCATTTTGGTTTTGAAGGTGTAACTGAAACCGATGGTAAGGTTTATGTGGCTTTCCAGCGCGCTTGGGGCAGTGAAACTGAAGCACGCATTGGCATTTACGATACTGCACTGGAAAGCTGGTCGTTTGTTTTTTATCCACTGGATAAGCCAGCATCACAAGCGGGTGGCTGGGTGGGCCTTTCCGATATTACAGCCGTGGGCGAAGGGACGTTTTTAGTTTTAGAGCGCGATAACCAGGGTGGTTTTGATGCAGCGATAAAACGCATATATCAAGTGGACTTAACATCCGTAACCGCCGGCGCCACTGTTACCAAAACGTTAGTGCGCGACTTAATGGCCGACCTTAAAATGCCAAAAGGCATGGTTGCTGAAAAAATAGAAGGCTTAGCGGTAACTGCTGACGGCGATGTATATATTGTGAATGATAACGACGGCGTTGATGATAACAGCGGTGAAACCCAGTTAATGAACTTGGGCAAATTACTGGATTAACCTTTAGCATTAAAGTGGTACTTAATTAAAGGTCGCGCATGCGGCCTTTTTTTGGATGCAAGGTATTCGCTTTTCGATATTTCTTAACATGCCTTGAATGCAATCCAAAACGCATCGTTGTTGGCTAATGGGCATCTTCGTTTTAATGCACTCACCGGCGCTACCTTCATTCCATTGGCTTACGCCATTGACCGGTATTCAGTGATTAAGTCGATTATTTCGTGGTCGCTAATGCAGGCTTTTAAAGCTTCGTCTAATGTGGGGCGTTGAGGTAGGCGTACATTAAATTTTCGTTTTAACATCTCAACGACTTGGTTATCTTCGCTTGGATCTACTTCTATACCTGCAAAAGTTTCTATTCGTTGTCTTATAAATTCTTTGTTCAACTTTAATCATTCCTATTATGGTGCGGTCAGTAATGTAATGGGGTAGCGGCGAAGTCGGTTTTGTAAGCTTTAGTCGATACCTTTGGTGTGTATCGCATAGGCGAAGCTTATTATCACAACACCGACAATCACTGAGAATACAGGGCGAACCTGTTTTTGCTCTTCAGTCGCTGCGCCGTATTTGTATTCAGGGGCGTGCATGAAATAACTTCCCGTTTTTGAATTCCAGGGTGCACGCTTGCCTTCGTTAAAAATATTTGCAATAGCCGGCTATTACGCCATATTTTCGCCTTGCCAAGCAAGCACCCAAAAACCCAAACTCCAGTAACTTATTCCGTGCACGCCCCTTAGTGATCTGATCGAGAAGCTCAGCAATGACTTTGGCGCATACTCTGGGAAAGATGATGCATAAAAAGCCAATGCCGTAGGCGATGAGTATACCCATAATACAAACCTTTTAGGCATCCAGTCTTTTCAAGTTTAGCACTGCGCGGCAAAAGGTTGACTGATTCTTTTCATATTAGCTGATTTTGACTAACTGATGACCTTGAATGACATTAACCCCATCACTGAAACCCTCGGCAAGCTCTGCTATTATCTCATCCAACTAGCGCAGTTGCGCCCAATACCGATAAAAATTAAGGCCAGTTATGACCCAAACTTTGCGTATCGCTACCCGTAAAAGTGCCCTTGCCCTATGGCAGGCGGAAGATGTTAAAGCGCGTTTAGAGGGCTTGCATCCAGGCCTTGCTGTAGAGCTAGTCCCTATGGTTAGCCGTGGAGATAAGATTTTAGATGTCCCTTTGGCTAAGGTGGGCGGCAAAGGTTTGTTTGTGAAAGAGCTTGAGCATGCGCTGCTGAATGACGAAGCAGATATTGCCGTGCATTCCATGAAGGATGTGCCGATGGAGTTCCCTGAAGGCTTAGGGTTGTCGGTGATTTGTGAACGCGAAGACCCTCGTGATGCTTGGGTTTCTAGCACCTTTGCCAGCATTGATGATTTACCTGCCGGCAGTGTAGTGGGCACATCAAGCCTACGCCGCCAAAGCCAGCTATTAGCTAAACGCCCTGATTTGGTTGTGAAATTTTTGCGCGGTAATGTCAATACGCGGCTCGCCAAATTGGATGCCGGCGAATACGACGGTATTATTTTAGCGGCGGCGGGTTTACTGCGTTTAGAAATGCCAGAGCGTATTCGCCAGTTTATATCGCCCGAGCAATGCTTACCTGCTGGTGGCCAGGGTGCCGTAGGTATTGAGTGTCGCATGGCCGACCAGAACACGATTGAATTGATCAAAGCCTTGCACGATGACGCTTCGGCCGAGCAAGTGTTGGCTGAGCGCGCATTAAACCGTCGCTTAGAGGGCGGCTGCCAGGTGCCTATTGCGTGTTATGCCATACCGCGTGATGGCGATTTATGGTTGCGCGGTTTGGTGGCAAGCCCAGATGGCACGCAAGTGATTTATGACGAGATTAGTGGTAAGCCGAGCGATGGCGAAGCCATGGGTATTGCCTTAGCCGAGCGTTTACTGGCAGCCGGTGCGGATGTGATTTTGAAAGCGGTTTACGACAACGCCTAGCTTTGTTGGCTATAGCCCGCAAAAGCCTCTACATCAGAATGGTGTAGAGGCTTTTTTATTAGGTGTTTTTCTTTAAAATATGACTATCTATTCCATCAATGCTGGCTTGGTTTTTCTTTTCCCAGTAGTTTTTTAGCCCTTGCTCGCCTTGTTTCGTTGCCCAGTGGCTTAATTGCTCGCGTTCTTCGCTGTAGCTGTAAAAGGGCACCGCCATTCCGCAGGAATTTTGAACAAGGTCTACTTTCAAATCAAAAATCTGCCGCGCTCCGGGCAACGGTGAAAAGTGGTCGTACAGCGTTTGCCACTCGACATCGTTTTGATGGATTGCTTTTGCATGGCCATATAAACGCAATATATTTGGGTTTCCTTCAAAGGCCGAAAACATAATCGTCATGCGGGGGTGGCTTTGCACATGGGCGGCTGTTTCGTTGCCGCTGCCGGTAACATTCAACCAAATAACGCGGTTTGGCCCCAATACACGCAGTGAATCCATACCTTTAGGTGAGATGTTAACGCGACTATCAGCGGTTGCTGTACCCACAAAATAGATTTTTTGTTGCTCAATAAAGGCGCGGTTTTTATCGTTTATTTCTGTGTACTGCTGCCCCATGGGAATCTCCTTGTTGATTCTTTCTATGACCGAGCACATTAACTTGTTAATAGCGAAAGTGGCGGCATGGTCGTAATTGTTGCACGAAATGTTAATCGCCAACACCGCACATAGCTAACCATTGCTGAATACCGATACTGCGATATTTCTTTTTGTGCACCACCACATAAAGCATACGTGAAAAGTCGCGTTGCGGAATATTAAGCGGCACTAAGCTTTTATGGGTGAAGGCCTCTTCAAGTGAAATACGCGATAAGCAGGCAATGCCCAGCCCACCTTTTACGGCGCGCTTAATGGCCTCTGTATGCTGTAGTTCTAATAATATATTGAGGTTGGGGAGTAAGCCGTGCAGGGCGCGATCAAAAGTTTGGCGTGTGCCGGAGCCCTCTTCGCGCAGTATCCAAGTAGCTTGCGTGAGGTCTGCATCGCTAAGCGCTTTTTTCTTGGCCAGTGGATGATCTGGGTGGCAAAAACAGACGAGTTCATCACTTTGCCAAGGCAGTACCTGCAGCTCGGGGTGATTAATCTCACCCTCGATAAGCCCTAGGTCTAAATCAAAATTTAGCAGTGCAGCGACTACATCGTGAGTGTTAGCCACTTTTAGGGTGGCGCTGCCTTGGTGTTCGGTGATGAAGCGTTGAATCAGTGCGACCGCAAGGTAATTGCCAATGGTCAGCGTGGCCCCAAGCTTTAGTTGTGCGACCTCTTTGTGTTGTCTTAGCGAAAGCTCTAGCTCCGCCGCCTGATCGAGCAGTGCTTGTGCTTGGGGCCTTATACGCCGCCCTAATTCGTTAGTTTGTAAGCGCTTACCTATGCGTTCAAATAAAGGCGCATCGTATTGTTGCTCTAAGTCTTTAAGTGCACCGCTGCAGGCCGACTGCGACATCGCCAACGCTTGGGCTGCACGGCTAACATTCTGGTACTGCGCGATAGTCACAAAAACCTGCAGTTGGCGGAGGGTGAAGTGCATAAGAGCGTCTACCTAAGGCTGAGTGTGATATAGGCTTTTAGTATATCGGAATATCCGATAACTATTAGCGATATATCCCGTTTTACCTATTTAACGGTGGCGTGTAAGCTAATCGACATTACTTCATTAGTTCGCTATATCGAGGTGCCACCATGACCAAATTATTAACCGAAACTGTAACGGATGTTCGCCACTGGAACGATACGCTATTTAGTTTTACCACCACACGGCGCGAAGGTTTTCGGTTCCGCAATGGCCACTTCACCATGATTGGCTTGCCGCAAGAGGATGGTCGCCCGTTGCTGCGCGCTTACTCCATCGCCAGTGCAAACTATGAAGACGAATTAGAATTTTTCAGCATCAAGGTGCCCGATGGCCCGCTGACCTCGCAGTTGCAAAAAATTAAAGTGGGTGACGAGGTATTGGTGAACAGTAAGTCTACGGGTACTTTGGTGACGGACCATTTGCTCCCCGGTAAACACCTGTATTTATTGGCTACGGGTACAGGCTTGGCACCGTTTTTAAGTATTATTAGAGATCCTGAAGTGTATGAGCAATACGACAAAATCATTCTGACCCATGGCGTGCGCTATGTGGACGAATTAGCGTATCAGCAATTCATCACCGAAGAGCTGCCACAGAATGAATTTTTTGGCGAAGAAATACGCGATAAGCTTTTGTATTACCCCACCGTAACGCGCGAGCACTATAAAAACCAAGGCCGTTTAACCGATTTATTAGCGACGGGTAGTTTAGAGAAAAACCTAGGCTTACCGCCCATTAATGTTGAAGACGACCGCTTTATGCTGTGCGGTAGCCCCAGTATGTTAAAAGATTTTTGCCAGATATTGGATGACCGCAGTTTTAAGGAAGTTCGCCACGGTGATGCTGCCCATTATGTGATTGAACGTGCGTTTGTGGAGTAGGGGAAAAACAATGACTTATGTTGTCGGGGAAAACTGTATTAAATGCAAGCACACCACCTGCGTTGAAGTGTGCCCAACAGATGCCTTCCGTGAAGGTCCTAATTTTTTAGTCATAGACCCAGAAGCCTGTATTGATTGTAATCTTTGCCCTGCCGAATGCCCAGCGGATGCTATTTTTGAAGAAGATGATTTGCCGGAGGATCAGCAGCATTTTATTGCGTTAAATGCAGAGTTGGCTGTTGTGTGGCCAGAAATAACCGTGCGCCAAGAGCCTCCCGATGATTATGCCGAGTGGGATGGGGTTGTTGGGAAGTTGGCGCTTTTGGAAAGGTAGCCGGATCGTGAAGCCGGCGCCCCGTTTTAATGATTGTAATGCTTTGTATTACGGTAAGTGCTGGCATCAAAATTGGGATAGGCGGCTTCTCGCATAACCGTGGCCACGGTTTTGTAGAGTATTGACCAGGCTTTTTGGGTCTCGGGTGTGAAGGCGGGCCCGAGACCTGTTTTTAGGGTATACATCAAAGCGTTGCCTACCGGGGTGTAATCATCAACGCTTACGCCATAATTCACATGGCCAATCGCCAGCTTCTGCAAAACAGGGACGAGCTTCCCTAAATCGTTTAACCCTTGAACGGCAACCTTTAGCGTGCTCATTAACTTGCGGCCTTGGCTTGCCATATCGTTTTTAAATAGGCGTTTTAGCGACGGATCGTATTCAAAAAGTTTGGCATAAAAAATAGCGGCTGCTTTATCGGCAATCGGTTCTACTTGGCTAAAGCTTGATTGAATAAGTTGGATTTGGTCTGCATTAAGGCTCATGGCGGCTCCCCTTTTAATAACCGAGTATAGACGAAGCCTGTTATTTATCTGTTTTTTTTGGGGCGTAGCACGGTAACCTCTGTGTATTTGTGAAACTGTTGAAGTATTCGATACACTGCCCACCCATTTATCAGCATTTTATTTGAGGGATTGTTATGAATAAGCGTACGCGCGTGCTTGCGATTGGATTGGACTCCGCTGATTTCGATTTGATATGGAAGCTTAAGGCTTCCGGCAGTTTACCGAATATACAGTCATTACTTTCGCGGGGGATATGGGGGCGTTTGCAAAGCCCGCCGGGGCTGGGCGACGACGGTGTGTGGGCATCTTTTTCGTTTGCAGTAGAGCCTGGCTGTCATGGTCGTTATTTTTGGCAGGGTTTTGTACCCAGTAGTTTGGATATGAAGCGCTCGCCGGAGTTAGCCCCAGAAATAGACACCTTTTGGACAACCTTAAGTGCAGAGGGCTATAAAGTGGGTGTTATCGATGTACCTAAATCGCCCCTTGCTGAATTAACGCATGGTATACAAGTAGCCGATTGGTTGGTTCACGGGCGCGACGGTAAAACGCGCAGCTATCCTGCGGACATAGCCCCTATGCTGGTGGAGCGTTTTGGTTGTGATGCAACTGACGATTATGAATCGGGAGCTTTTTTATGCTGCGAAAATGCTTTGCCCGCCGAAAAGCAAGAACCTTTTTTTCAGGCCTTATTGCAAAGTTTGGAGAATAAACGACAGGCTTCTTTGGCGTTGCTCTCTTCCGAAGACTGGGATTTATTTATAACCGTTTTTAAAGAGAGTCATTGCATTGGGCATGAGTTTTGGCACTCAGCGGATGCCAGTCACGAGCGCCACCACGAAGGTGTAAATACGACAATTTCTGATCCTGTTGAGCATATTTATCGTTGTTTAGATAATGCCGTTGGCGATTTAATTCGGCAAGCGGATGAAAATACAACCGTCATTGTATTTTCTGGGTTAGGTATGGCAGCTAATTATACCGCTGAGCATTGTTTGGATGATATTTTAGTAGGCCTAGAGAAAGCTCTGCCCCCCATATTAGAAGAAAAAATACGCACATTATTGCCGTTATTGAATCACGACTTAAAAGCGACGGGTCGGTTGATGCTTCACATGCCTCACAATGAAATGAGTGGCGCGATCAAGTTTAACATTGCGTCTTCGGTGGGGGATTTAGGGTTAGAGCAGCGCAATATTATTAGCCAGTGGTGTGATTGGCTTGAGCTTGAACTGTTAGCACTGGTGAACCCCAATAATGGGAACGCTATTGTGAGGCAGGTGGTTCGAAGTGAGGAGTGTTTCTCTGGCGACCGGTTGAATATGTTGCCGGATTTATTTGTGATCTGGGAGCGAAGCGATTCAATTGATTCTGTCGAATCTGAAATGTTAGGCGTTTTACACAGTAAGTCCCCTGTATTGCGATCGGGAAATCATATTGCCGATGGTTTTTATATTATGGCTGGGCCAGCTATTACTGAGCGCGGTACAGGAAAAACCACATCAATAGTAGATCTGGGTCCAACGATGGCTGAATTACTGGGTTCACAAACTAACTTTGCGGGGGGGAAGTCGATACTCGACAGGTTAGTGCCATTGGCCGAACCCGAATGTGTTTAGTTTACAGTCTAGCTTAATACCCGCCTCCGGCGAGTTCACGAAAAAAATTACTATTATTAGGGGCGAGGCGATGATAGTTTGGATTTTTTCGTCGCTGCCTGCATATTGATTCAGTAACTCCTTCGTAGTTTTAAGGTGTGATTATTTAGTCATAAATTGCGCCCCGGTATAGAGGGGCGCTTGGTTGTAATGAGTTCCCATTTTATCGAATACTAATAGTGGCCTCAGCTTTTTGCTTGGTGCCCACAAAGCTTGGCTGGCCGCTACCTATGCTTATTTTCAAGCGGCCCGTGTAGTTTTTGTGTTCTCCTTGTTGATCGATATAACGAATTTTTTCTGCTGGTATATGCAGCTTAATTGTGTCAGAAGTGTGTGGGGGGAGTGTGTTTTTTGTATAGGCGATAAGTTCGAATTTTGGGGTTTTTATCGGCGCATCGAGTAGGGTTATATAAACTTGCGTTACTTCCATGGCTTCGATAGCGCTGTTATTTTTTAATTGCACGCTAAGTTCTAAATCCTCAGTATTACTTAATGTTTTCGGTATATTTAACTGGCTGTACTCAAAATTACCGTAGCTTAAACCGTGACCGAACGGGTAGAGGGGGGTGCCTTGATAGTATTTATAGGTGCGGTTATCCATGCGGTAATCTTTAAAGTCGGGTAAGTCATCAACGCTTTTGTAAAATGTAATGGGTAGGCGGCCAGAGGGGCTAGTATCGCCCCAAAGGATATTCGCTAGGGCTGTACCTGTGGCTTCGCCGGGGTAAAAGGCTTGAATAATCGCATTGAGGTTTTCTTGCTCCCAATTTAGCGCTATTGCGCTGCCGCTGAAGTTAACCATAATCATCGGTTTGCCCAGTTTTTTCAGGCGCTGTATCAATGTGCGTTGTTCTTTGGGTAATTGAAGGGTTGTGCGGTCGCCGTAATCAAAACCTTCCAGTTCAACCGACATTTCTTCGCCTTCAAGTAATGCGGATATGCCACCGGTAAAAATAATGACATCGGATTTTTTGGCGGCAGTAATCGCCTTTGCCGTAAAGTCTTCACGGGTATTTACCCAGCGCAGTTTCACGTAGGGTTCGAGCGGGTTATTGCCCCACCAAGTGCGCAAAAATGTAACGTCTGCTTTAAAGCGGTATTCTTGTTTAGCTTTTAATTCAATTACCCCAGCCGCTGGCTTGCCGTTAATTTGGATGGCTGCAGTGCTGTCGAATTGATAGTGGCCGGTTTCTTCGGGCTTTAATACACCTTCCCAGGTAATGCCAAATTCGTCCCATACGCTGTTATCAATGGGGGAGCGCAACCAGTGAAAATCGATGGTGTTATCGATACGTGTAAAGGCGGGTTTGCTGGCCATTCCCTGCGTTTGTGTTGCTTCGTAGTAAGCCGCTTGCAAGCCCGGTTTAAGCTGGCCTTCGGCTGTGCGGTGAAAAAGTACGGTGCTGGGTACCAAGGTGTGACTGCCGTAAATATCGCCAATAATTGGGCCGCCAGAGGCGTAAGTAACATTATGCATTCCGGCTTTTTGGCGAATGCCTTCAATAGGCAGCACAGGAGCAATGGGGTCGCCATGGTAATTGCCGACAAGCACCGATGGGTTAGTGGCATTGGGGCCAATAACTGCAACTTTGGTATTGGGCTTTAAGGGCAAAATCCCGTCATTTTTTAGCAGTACTAAAGATTGTTCGGCGGCTTCTAGGGCTAATCGCTGATGGTCTTTAGAGCCTACAACGGTCATGGGGATATTGGCATAAGGCACATCGGCTTTTGCATCGAACATGCCTAATTTAAAACGTGTTTTAAAAAGGTTTATTACCGCGTTATCGACTTGTTCCTGCGTGACTAAGTCGCGCTGTAGTGCAAAGTGTAAGTTGGTGAAAGTACTCAATCGCCCTGTGCCGCAGTCCAAATCGGTGCCAGTTTTTAAGGCTAGAGCTGCCGCTTGGGCGGGTGCTTTCACGATGTTATGGGCAGACTCCGCATAAAAGTCGTCTAGCGCACCGCAGTCGGAGACGACATGGCCATCAAATCCCCACTGGCCTCGCAATAAGTCTTTTAATAGATATTCACTACCGCACGCGGGTTGATCGTTTACCCGGTTATAGGCGCACATGATGGACTCTACATTGGCATCTTCAACAGCCATTTTGAAGGCTGGCAAGTAGGTTTCGTGCATGTCTTTTAAGCTTGCTGCGTAATTATCGGAGTGGCGAGATTTCTCGGGGCCGCTATGCACGGCAAAATGTTTTGCCATGGCTGATGTTTTTAGGTAGCGCTTATCGTCACCTTGCAAACCTTGTATAAACTCAACGGCCAGCGAACCGGTTAAATAGGGATCTTCACCGTAAGTTTCTTGGCCACGCCCCCAGCGCGGGTCGCGGAAGATATTCACATTGGGCGACCAAAAAGTGAGCCCTGTGTAGCGAAAGACAACATCGTTTGCTTCGTAGTAGTGATGCTTCGCGCGCGCCTCATCCGAAATACTGGTAGCAATATCTCCTATAAGCTCTTTATTAAAGCTGGCGGCAAGACCGATGGCTTGTGGGTAAACCGTGGCTTTACCAGCACGCGCAACGCCGTGCAGGGCTTCGTTCCACCAGTTGTATTCGGCAACACCCAAGCGCTCAATAGCGGGGGCTTCGTTGTAGAGCTGAGCAATTTTTTCAGACAGCGTCATGCGCGATACTAAGTCGCTGGCGCGTTGCTGTGTTGATAATGCGGTGTTTAAATAATCCGGCTGTAACGGTTGTTTGTCTGTTAACTGTGAACAGGAGGCTAGGGCGAGGCTGGCTCCAATACAAAGGATTGTTCTGATGGTGGATTTTATCATCGCTAGTAACTCTTCTTTGATTTTTATTAATTTTTTACGGGCGGCTATAGTATTGCGCTTTGGTGGCGCGATGGAGCTACGTTTTTTTACCCTTGTTATAATGCTTTTATGTCTCCCCTGGGGGCGGGAGTTTCAATGTGGGTGTGTGCTTTGCTGGATTTTCGAGCTTGGGATTATCCTTCGTGAGTAGTCGCGTTGCCTTGGGTAATTGAGTGCGGTTTTAACATAGGCCAGAAGGTGTAATTAATACGGCTTTTTTAGTATAGCCGTTGTTATCGGAAGGCTAGTTGATGGGGCGGGTAAAGAGTGTTGGGCGGCATCAATAAAAAAGCCCCACTCAGCAAGCTGAATGGGGCTTTTTTCGATATGGTGGGCCTTCCCAGACTTGAACTGGGGACCTGCCGATTATGAGTCGGATGCTCTAACCAACTGAGCTAAAGGCCCTGGATGCGATGTGATCATATGCCGGTTGGCGGTTTGATCAATTATGCCGTGGCATATAAGGGACGGGCATTATAAGGTCTTGATTTGAACTTGGCTAGGTTTTTAGGGGTTCTTTTATTTTGCGGTGAGATATTGTATTGGGCAAAAAAAAGCCCCTGAAATCAGAGGCTTTGATATTGCTTTACAGTTATTGGATTATTCGTCCAAAAAGCTTCGCAAGTGGTCGGAGCGGGTAGGGTGGCGTAGTTTACGCAATGCCTTCGCTTCGATCTGACGAATACGCTCACGAGTCACGTCGAACTGCTTGCCCACTTCCTCAAGGGTGTGGTCGGTATTCATGTCGATACCAAAGCGCATGCGCAGTACTTTGGCTTCGCGGGCGGTAAGGCCTGCCAGTACTTCGCGGGTCGATTCCATCAAGCCCTGTGTAGTGGCTGATTCTACCGGTGAAGTGATTGAAACATCTTCGATAAAGTCGCCTAAGTGCGAATCCTCGTCATCGCCAATGGGGGTTTCCATTGAGATGGGTTCTTTCGCAATTTTCAGTACTTTACGGACTTTGTCTTCTGGCATTTCCATGCGTTCGCCCAATTCTTCTGGCGTAGGCTCGCGGCCCATTTCTTGAAGCATTTGACGAGAAATACGATTGAGTTTGTTGATGGTCTCAATCATGTGCACGGGAATACGAATGGTACGTGCTTGGTCGGCAATGGACCGAGTAATCGCCTGACGAATCCACCAAGTGGCGTAGGTCGAAAACTTGTAGCCGCGACGGTATTCAAACTTATCTACGGCTTTCATTAGGCCGATGTTACCTTCCTGAATAAGATCCAAGAACTGTAAGCCGCGGTTGGTATATTTTTTCGCGATAGAGATAACAAGGCGTAGGTTGGCTTCAACCATTTCCTTTTTGGCGCGGCGGGCACGGGCTTCGCCCAGTGACATGCTGCGGTTGATCTCTTTAATCGTGCTGAGCTCTAAGCCTGTTTCTTGCTCGAGCCCGAGTAGGGTTTCTTGCATTCTTAGAATGTTGTCGGCGACGTTGCGCATGCTATCGGAGTAGTCGCGCTTTTTCTTGATGATCGTAGGGATCCAGTCAAGATTGGTTTCGTTGCCGGGGAATTCTTTGACGAAGGATTTGCGTGGCATTTTGCCGTAGCGAATACACTGCATCATCAGTTCGCGCTCGGTCTGACGAACTTTTTGTAGTACGTCACGTGCGCTGTTGTAAATGGGGTCAAATTGGCGCGGTGGCAGTTTGAAGAAGCGGAATACGCCGCCCAGTTCTTCGAGTGCTTTAGCGGCTTCTTTGCTCATGCGGCCTTTGGCGATAATGGCTTCTTCAGCAGCTAAAAGTGCATCTCTAAGCTCGTGAAAACGCTCGCGGGCATACTCAGGGTCAATGCCTGTGTTTTCTTCTTCGTCATCATCGTCGTCAGATTTTTCGTCTTTTTTAGCTTCTTCTTTTTTCTCTTGGAAGCCTTCTGTTTTAGGCGCCTCGGGGTCTTCAGCGAGGTCTAGCCAGCCGCTGATAACATCCGTCATGCGGCGCTCACCTTGCTCAAGCAGCTCATACTCACCGAGTATGGTCTTCACGGTGTTTGGCCAAAACGCGAGTGCATGCATAAGCTCGCGAATACCTTCTTCGATGCGCTTGGCAATGGCGATTTCGCCTTCGCGGGTCAGTAGCTCTACGGTGCCCATTTCACGCATATACATACGTACTGGGTCAGTAGTTCGGCCTGCTTCGGTTTCTACGGCAGCTAGTGCAGCAGCAGCTTCGGCGGCAGCAATTTCATCAGGATTATCGCTGTCGTTCATTAACAGCTCATCGGCATCCGGCGCGGTTTCGAATACGCGAATGCCCATGTCGTTAATCATCTGGATAATATCTTCGACCTGATCTGGATCGGAGATGTCCTGAGGGAGGTGATCATTAACTTCATCGTAGGTCAGGTAGCCTTGCTCGCGACCGCGATTGATTAAGTCTTTGATTCGCGACTGTTTGTTTTCGCTCATTAAAGCATCCGTAAAAGCATATTGGGTGTGAGGGCGGGAAAGCCGCACATTATAACGGTGATTTCTATTTTTTACTAATGGACTTGCTTGCCGACCTTGAGTAATTGTAAGAAATGTTGCCGTTCTTCGGGCGATAATTCGTTCAAGGGTCTTGATTTAAGTTCCGCCAGTTGGTTTTGGCGTTCGCGCTCTAGGGCTTGGTGTTTGAGTTTTTCGAGGGCGTCTTGTAGTTCTTGCTGATCGTTGTAATTTTTATCCCGCTTGGCATGTGCTAATAGCTGGTTGGCCATGATGGCGGTCAGTCGTTGTTGGGCTTCTATGCCAAAGCGACCGCTCCAGTAACCAATGATGCTGGCAAAGCTGGGGTTCTCTCTTTGTTTTAAATAGCTGAAAAGTTGCATTAGCTGCAGGTTTTCGGTGCTTTCTGGTAGCTCGGGCTCTTCGAGCTGGTGGGCTAAATTGGGGTGCTCAAGCAAAAGTGCTGTGGCTAGCCTTATTGGGCTGAGCTCTACGCTCGATTTTTTGCGCGGTTCGGTGCGCAATTGAAGTTGTTGGGGGAAATGAGAGTCTGCAAGTTCCGCCTCGAGCGGGTGTCCGAGTGGTGTGTACCCGTCGTCATCGTGCGGCGGGGCTTGCATGGGCGCGGGCGACGTTTGTTGTTCGTTGGTGGGGCTGGGGGGGGTTGCTGGCGCAAGAACCGGAACGGGTTCGCTGATAAGCTCCATTAAAATATCGAGGCTTAGCCCTGTGCGTTGCGATAGTAGCTCAAACATTAATTCGCGATACACGCTTTTGGGGAGCTTGTGCAGTAGCGGCGCGGCGAGCTTGCTTAGGCGTGCTCGGCCGCCCATTGTGCTTCTGTCTAGCCCTT
>NZ_CEXWTU010000032.1:19295-30393 GCF_982758155.1 Marinagarivorans sp.
CTCAGCACATCAAAAAAGAACTCTTCTAGCGGCGAACCCTTCTGAATTAGTTCGCCAAAGCGCTCTTGGCCAATTTGGCGTACAAGAGTGTCTGGGTCTTGGCCTTCGGGCAAAAAGAGGAATTTAATCTGGTGGCCATCGACCATTACGCTAAGGGAGTTTTCCAGCGCGCGCTTGGCAGCGGTGCGGCCGGCTTTGTCGCCATCAAAGCAAAAGACAATAGTGCTGGTGTATTTGAACGCGAGCTTGAGGTGGTCTTCGCCGCAGGCTGTGCCTAGTGTGGCAACGGCGTTGTTGATGCCGTATTGCGCTAGGGCGATTACATCCATATAGCCTTCAACCACGAGCAGGTGTTTTAATTCGCGGTTGGCTTGGCGCGCCTGGTAGAGCCCGTAAAGCTCTTTGCCTTTATGGAATACCGGGGTCTCTGGGGAGTTTAGGTATTTGGGGCCGCTGCCTTTTGCCTTTTTGCCATCGGGGCCTACGCGATTCTCTTCGCCCAATACGCGGCCGCCAAAGCCAATTGTGCGGCCGCGAATATCGAGGATGGGGAACATAATGCGGTCGCGAAAGCGGTCGTAGCGTTTATTCTCGTCTTCGTGCTCGATGAGCATGCCGGCGGTAACAAGCGTTTTGCGGTCGGTATCGGTTTCGCCAAATTTGGTTAGTAGGTTGTCCCAGCCTTTGGGTGCGAAGCCCAAGCCAAAGCTTTTGGCTATTTGGCCGGTTAAGCCTCGGTTTTTCAGGTAATTTACGGCTTTATCTCGGCCGGGGTGCGCCTTTAATTGCTGCTGGTAAAAGTCGCTGCAGTCGCCCAATAATTTGTAGAGATTTTTGAAATCTTGTTTTGGGGCTTGGTTTTTGTTTTTGAATTCTTCGCGCGGAATTTGCAGGCCGGCGTTATTGGCAAGCAGTTCTACGGCATCAATAAACCCCAGCTTGTCGAATTCCATCAGGAAGCCAACAGCGTTGCCGGATGCGCCACAGCCGAAGCAGTAGTAAAACTGTTTGTCTTGGCTTACGGTAAATGAGGGGGTTTTTTCGTTGTGAAATGGACAGCAGGCGGAATAGTTCTTGCCGGTTTTTTTAAGCTTAACGCGCTTATCAACAATATCGACAATATCTAGCCGATTCAGAAGGTCGTCGATGAAGGGTTGCGGAATTAAACTCATGGCGTCGAGGTATCACAACAATCAATAATGGGTGCGCACGCAGAAGCGGTGCAAAGTCTACAGGGTTTGCGACGGTATTTGTGAGGGTGTAAACAGGCCTAGTATGCGCCTGTTTTACATTAGCCTTGTAAGCTGGTTTTGATCAGCTTGCTAACGGCGCCCATGTCAGCTCGGCCTTGTGCTTTGGGTTTGATAAAGCCCATGACTTTACCCATATCACCCATGCCGCTGGCACCTGTGCTGCTAATAGCGTCGTTGATGAGGGTTTTAATTTCTTCATCACTGAGAGGCTGCGGGAGAAAACCTTTGATCACTTCAATTTCAAAGTGCTCGATAGTGGCGAGATCGTCACGTCCAGCAGCTGCAAATTGAGTAGCGGCATCGCGGCGCTGCTTGACCATTTTGTCGAGCACCGCGAGCACACGAGCGTCATCAACTTCAATGCGTTCATCAACTTCGATTCGTTTGAATTCAGCCGTAACCATGCGTAAAACGCCGAGGCGCTCTTTATCTTTTGCACGCATTGCGGCTTTAACGGAGTCTTTGATTGCGTTCTTGATTTCGCTCATCAGGTAGTAGCCCTAAAGTTGTGTTAAGTGTTAATTGACTTAACGGGGAATAATGACGCTGTCAAAATTCCCAGCCCCAAATGCTCACCGTGGGTGGGCTAGGGGCGGAATAGCGTATTAAAACAGTGCTGAAGCTTTAAAAGATTCAGCAACGCTATTAATAAAGGCGTTGAAACTTGCGTGTTTCGCGAGACATTTTCTTCGCGTGACGCTTAACAGCAGCGGCAGCTTTACGCTTGCGAACAGTTGTGGGCTTTTCGTAACATTCACGACGACGTACTTCTGCAAGAACGCCTGCTTTTTCACAAGAGCGCTTAAAGCGACGTAGGGCAATATCAAAAGGTTCGTTTTCTTTCAGTTTAACTGAAGGCATATATCTACCTGTAATAAATAAATGTTGGCTAGTGAGACTGCTTTAGGGTGCAGCCCTTTTAAGGGTGCGCAATTCTATACAGATGATGCTCTACCTGCAACGTTTAATTGTAGACACCACTTTGGTTTTACGCTATGACGCGAAAATCATAGAGAAATCGGGGGCTGCAGGGTAACATTGCGCGCAAAATTAATGGTGGTTCGGTGTAAGAATGTTAGTCCTTGGAATAGAAACGTCGTGTGATGAAACAGGTGTTGCGCTGTACCACAGCGAACAAGGCCTGCTGGCCGATGCATTATATAGTCAAATTGCATTACATGCCGAGTACGGTGGCGTGGTCCCAGAGCTTGCCTCGCGTGACCATATTCGTAAGCTGCTGCCGCTCATTGATGAGGTACTTGCTGCCGCATCGCTCACTAAACAAGACATCGAAGCGGTGGCCTATACCAAAGGCCCAGGGCTAATTGGTGCTTTGTTAGTGGGTGCTTGCACCGGCCGCGCTATTGCGATGGGGCTAGGTGTGCCGGCCATTGGCGTGCACCATATGGAAGGGCACTTATTGGCGCCGCAGCTAGAAAATGCGCCACCGGCTTACCCGTTTGTGGCGCTGCTAGTCTCGGGTGGGCATACGCAATTAATCGAGGTTCAGGCCTTGGGTGAATACACCTTGCTTGGCGAATCGCTGGACGATGCCGCCGGCGAAGCCTTCGATAAAGCGGCCAAAATGTTGGATCTCGATTACCCCGGCGGGCCTCGTTTAGCGGCGCTGGCAGAGCAAGGCGAGGCGGGGCGTTTTAAATTCCCGCGGCCCATGTGTGACCGCCCAGGGTTAGATTTTAGCTTTAGCGGTTTGAAAACGTTTACCCTGAATACCGTGACTAAACATGCGCTAGACGATGGCCTGCCAGATGAGCAAACCTGCGCCGATATCGCCTATGCATTCCAAGAAGCCGTAGCCGATACTTTAGTCATTAAGTGTCGCCGTGCGCTAGAGCAGTGTGGAATGAAAAGCTTGGTAATAGCGGGTGGAGTTTCGGCTAATGTGCGCTTGCGGCAAAAACTGGAAGCGGCATTAGCCAAAGTAGGCTCGCGCGTTTTTTATGCACGTAACGAATTTTGTACCGATAATGGCGCCATGATCGCCTACGCCGGTTGCCAGCGTTTACTGGCTGGCCAGCACGAACCTTTAGCTGTTGAAGTACGGCCACGCTGGCCAATGACCGAACTGCCCAGTTTGAATTCTGCACCGACGGAGCAAGACGCATGAATGCGGATACCGTTTTTATTAAAGGCCTTAAAACCGAAGGTGTGATTGGTGTTTTTGATTGGGAGCGCGAAATTCGCCAGCCGCTGTATATTGATGTTGTGATGGCTACCGATATTCGCCAGGCGGCCGTAGAGGATAATCTTTCGCACACACTGGACTACAAGGCCATTACCGACCGTATACAACACTTTGTGGCCGATAGCGGTTTTAAATTAATAGAAACGCTGGCCGAGCGTTTGGCGGCAACCTTACAGGCCGAATTTCATATTGCATGGTTACAGTTGAGTGTTCATAAACCGGGCGCCATTGCCGATGCTCAAGATATCGGCATTACCATCGAACGAGGAGAAAAACCCTAATGGCTGAGGTATTGCTAGGTTTGGGGAGTAATCAAAATGCGAAAGTCGTCTTCAAAAGTGCGTTACTCACATTGCAGAGTACTTTTGGCGAACTCGTTTTATCGCCGCTTTACGAGAGTGAATCGGTGGGCTTTGATGGCGATAATTTTTTGAATATGGTGGTGCAAATTCAAACCTCTTTACCTGTGGGTAAACTGTTTGAAGCCTTGCGCGCCATTGAAGATGCTCACGGCCGCGACCGCACACAGCCCAAGTTTGGCGGCCGAACGCTGGATATCGACATTCTTACGTTTGATGATGTTGTGGGTTGCGTTGATGGCGTAACACTGCCGCGTGATGAAGTGTTAAAAAATGCCTTTGTCTTAAAACCCCTTGCCGATACTTGGCCAAATGCCTTGCATCCAGAGCTTAAACGCAGCTACCAAGCCTTGTGGTCTGCTTACGATCAAGCCTCGCAAAAGCTGTGGCCTGTCTCACTTTAGTCAGCACTATTACGCCTTCGCCCCTTATTCGCTAAGCGGCTATTTAAGCGGGCCGGCGCACCGGCCTTTATTCACTTTTTAACCTAAACTTAACGCTACTGCGGGTTTTCGCGTTGTGCTTTTATAGGTTGAAGGGTTGATTGTTTCTCGGTTAAATCAAAATAATTCTAGGCGCTTTTTACGCAGGCTTTATACCTTGGGCCTAGCCTTTGTGCTGTGCGTTTGTGGGGTTGGTGCTGCGCAGGCCGAAACTATTCGGGTTGAAGCCGAAGAGTACACCGCCGCTTACGATGTTGATGTGGGCAACAATGGGGGCTCGCCTTCTAATTGTGTTTATGGTGGTTTAGATGTTGATGACAAAGATACAGCGGATGGCGGCGGTGGCTGTATAGTGGGTTGGAATGCTGATGGTGAGTGGCTTGATTATGCGATTAGCCCAGCGCAAGCCGGTACCTATAGAATTACTTACCGCTATTCAAGCGGTGCGGCCGAGTTAGCCTGGGCTGGGCAGTTATTGTTTAAGCAGGGTGGAATTACATTATCGACAGTGAATCTTTTGGGTACGGGTGGCTGGGGGGTGTTTTGGGAGTCTACCGCTATAATCGAACTTGCTGCAGGTGCTCAAACGGTCAGGCTCGAATTTTCTAGTCCTAACTTTGATATCAACTGGTTCGAGCTAGAGCTAAAAACCGTTTACATCACCGACGATGCTGAATACCGTATTGAGGTTGAAGATTACAATAACGCCTACGATACAAATAGTAATAATGCGGCAACCGATGCTGGTTCGTTATTAACAAGATGCCCTTACTATTATCTGGGTGTGGATGTTTTCGATACTAGTGATGGCGGTGGTTGCGGTATTGGCTATATCTCCAGTGGCGAGTGGCTTGAGTACAGTATTAATGTGAGCGAAGCCGCCCCCTATACGTTGAAGTATCGTTACGCGACGGGCGGTGGCGCCGGTGGCGATATTTTATTTAAGGTGGATGGCAGCACAGCGCAAACTACCACCGCATCCACCATAACGGGTGACTGGGATATTTATACAACCGCTACCGATACGGTTGACTTATCCGCCGGTGAGCAAACCATACGGGTAGAGTTCTCGAACCCAAGTTTAAATATGAACTGGTTTTCGTTAGAGAAAGCTGAAGTTACTGGAGTCACCATTTCCGCTAACGGTACCACGAAAATTGAATTCGAGGATTACGTTGCCGGCTATGACACCACCGCTGGAAACTCAGCTACTGCACCAACGAACTGTGATTATGGCGGTAGCGATGTTGATGTGGGTGATTTGGATAGCAATGATTGTGCCGTGGGTTATATCGCCAACGGCGAATGGTTGGAATACGATGTTTATGTGGAAGAAGCGGGTGATTACACCTTAGCTTACCAGTACGGCTCCCCCAATAATTCACCGGGGCAAATTCAGTTTTTTATTGATGGCGGCTATTTAATATCAACCACTTTGACCACTAACACTGGCGGGTATAACACTTACACCAACCAAACCGATACTGTGACGTTACCAGCTGGTGGGCACACCATTCGCACGCAATTTATTAACCCTATTCTGAACCTTAATTGGTTTTCGCTAGAGAGTGTTACGTCTACTGTTATTACCATTGCCAGTCGTGGTGTTACCGAAATAGGCTTTGATGAGTATGTATCGGCCTACGATACAACCGCCGGTAACGAAGCCAGCGCCCCCACTCATTGCCCCTATAACGGTTTTGATGTTGATGTATTTGATAGCGTGAATACGGGTGATTGTGCAATAGGATACGTAGCCGACGGAGAGACGCTCGATTACGATGTTGAAGTAATCGAGGCAGGTGATTACACCCTTAGCTATAGTTTTGCAGGTGAGGGTGCGTTCCCGCCCGGTGATGTTATTTTCAAAGTAGACGGCGCAACGGTGCTAACGACAACCCTCACCACCACAACGGGCGATTTTGGAATATACGCCACCGAGACAGATACCGTCACGTTGCCCGCGGGATTACACACAATAACCCTCGAATTCTCTAATCCCTGGTTTAATGCTGAGTGGTTTTCGTTTGAGAAGGTTGCGTCTTCTACTATTACTATTGCTAATAGCGGTGTTACGCAAGTTCTTATTGAAGAATACGTATCGGGCTACGACAACTCAGCGGGTAACGGCGCCGGCACTTCCCCCTTGAACTGTACTTACAACGGCTATGATGTTGATATTTATGATAGCGTCTCGATCCCTAATGATTGTGCTTTAGGTTATATCGGCGATTCCGAATCTCTCGATTATGATGTAGATGTTATTGAAGCGGGCGACTACACCCTGACTTACAGGTTCGCGGGTGAAGGTACTAATCCGCCCGGCGATATTATTTTTAAGGTGGATGGCGCAACGGTACTGACGACAACACTCGTCACCACAACGGGTGGCTGGGAGATATATGCCAGCGATACAGACACAGTAACGCTGCCCGCGGGATTACATACAATAACCATCGAATTTTCTGACCCTTGGCTTAATGTAGACTGGTTTTCGTTTGAAAAAGTTGAAGCCCCTGGAGCGGGCAGTTGTAGTTTTCCGGGCGTGGCGGCAAGTGCCAGTGATGCTGGGCAAGTCATTATTCACAGTGGCGGAACGATTCACGATGCACCCAATAATCAGGTGGTGACTAAAAACATCAGCAGCGATGCCAATGGTTGTGGTTCAGGCGTTATTTGTACAAAAACAGACACCGTCGCGCCTGCGTTTACCGATATCCCGGCTTTTCCAGCGGGTACCGATGTAATCGTGGCCTATGGCGAAACCTACAACTTTACGCCTGGCGCTTATGGCAGTGTTAATATCAATAGTGATACAACCTTAAACTTTGCACCGGGCGATTACACCTTTACCAACAGCTTAACCATCGGGTCTGGCTCTAATGTGAATGTGTCTTCTCCGGGGTTGGTGCGAATATTTATTGATTCTGGTTTTGCGGCGGCAGCAAATGTTACGGTAAATGCTGGCGGCGGCACGACGGAGTTTTTATTTATTTATGCCTTAACCTACTTAAATTTTGAATCAGGTTCTTCGGGGCGGCTCATTGGCTATACCGGCGGTGATATGTCGCTGCATAACAATGCCGACGTTACTGGGGCTTTAACATCCGCCAGTAACCTTACGGTTCAGTTCGGCGCAAACCTACGTTACGACGAATCCTATATTGCCGGTGGTGGTTTTGGTGAGGCCTGTGGTGGTGGTTCTTCAGGTGTTGAATCCGTCGGCACTTGGCGTTTTGATGATCCATTGTGGAATGGTACCGGTGGTGAAGTTAAAGATAGTAGTGGTAATGGCTTACACGCCAATACGGTAGATGCCGGCACGCAGCCTACAACGGCAACAGCCAGCCCTGCACTGGTGGGTGACCCTGGTTCGTGTGGCTATGGCGAATTCGATGGCTCGGGTTACGTTAGTATTACCGACCCAGGCACCGGTAGTGTGTTTGACTCACCCGAGTATACGCTTTCGGGTTGGTTCTACCCTACGTCTTACCCCGGTGCGGACTACTATACGCTGGCCTCCAAGGACAGCCATTTCGAAATGCACGTGGCTCCTTCGGGTAGTGTGGTACTTAATTGGGATAATGGCCTCAGCTGGGATGTACTGTCTTCCACGGGCACGCTACCGCTCAATACCTGGACCCATGTGGCCTATAGCTATACGTTTAGCGAGCAAAAAATTTATATTAATGGTGTTCTGGATACCACCGGGGCTGTGGCTAATGGCTATGTTTTTAACGATGCCAATATGCTTGTTGGTTATGACTCTGCCCCTACAACCCGTGGCTTTCGTGGGCGCATAGAAGAGTTTAATTTTTACGATAGTGTGTTGTCTGCCAGTGATGTGGCAGCCGTTGCGGCCGAAACACACGATTGCCCCAATGCTAACCGAACCCCTGTTGCCGAGTGGCGTTTTGATGATGCCGGCTGGGATGGCACCGCCGATGAGGTTGTGGATAGCAGTGGCAATAACCTTCACGGTGTTGCAGCCAGCGATGGCGGTTTCCCCAATACCAATATTGCATCCCCGGCAATAGGCGGGGACCCAGGTACTTGTCGCTATGGCGAATTCGATTTAGGCAACAATGGTTATGTAGCGGTGGCAGACCCGGGGGCCGATAGCTTTTTAGATGTTACCGAATTTACATTGTCGATGTGGGTTTACCCAAACGCATATCCGCCCTTTACGCTGGGTACATTAATTACAAAAGATAGCAATTTCGAGCTTCATTTGACCACGGGTGGGCAGGTTAAGTTTGAATGGTTTAGCTTTAGCACATGGCACGATACTACGACCGCGGCAGCGCTACCGCTTAATCAATGGAGCCATGTCGCTGTATCGTACGAGCAAGGCGAACAGAAAATTTATATTGATGGCGCACTGACGACTTCAACCACTAATATAAACCCCGTTATTGTTAACAATGATCCTATCGGTATTGGTTACGACCTTAACCCTACCAACCGTGCCCTTGATGGGCATTTGGATGAGGTACGCCTTTATGGCGCTAAACTTACCGCGAGTGAGGTGGCTGTTATTGCCGCCGAAATCCATGTTTGCCCTGTTTACAATACGCCCGATCACATTTTGATTACGGTGGATGGTACCGCCAGTACCTGCGCACCAGAAACGGTCACGTTCACGGTTAATAATGGCAGTTCAGACCCTCTCACGGATTATGCCGGCACATTAACCTTAAGCACTTCTACGGGCAATGGTGATTGGAGCAAAACGGGTACTGCGAGTGATGCTTATGGGTCGATAAGTGCTGGCGCAGGTGACTCCGGCGCTGCGACCTATACCTTTGATGCCAGTGATAATGGCACGGTGACGTTACAACTAGAAACCGGCCGAACAGAAAGCCTGACCGTTTCAGCGGTAGACTCTGAAGCGGGCGCCACGGGCACCTCGGGTAGTGTTGCCTACAGTACTAACGGGTTTACCCGCGTGGATATAACCGGAGGCACGCAGATTGTGGGTTACCCCCAAGTCTGGAAGGTAGAGATGAAAAAGCAAGACCCTGATACCGGCGATTGCGCAACCAATACCGAGTATTCCCAAGTGGGTGTTAAAGCGTGGCTCGACCGCTCGGCTGCGGACCCAAACGGTACTGCCCCTACTTTTGTTGATGCGGCGAGCGGCGATTCGCTATCTGTACCCAGTAGCGAGCCTGGCAGTAATAATTTCGACTTAACGTTCGTTAATGGCGTCGCCCGATTTACGGCGAATACAACCGATGTAGGGATGTACAATTTTTACATTGCGGACAAAACACGTAGCTTTGCTGATGTTGATTTAATCACAGAGTCGGGCGTAAAAACCCACGGCCCCTTTGGCTATTACGTAAGCGTAGTGAGTAACCCCGCGGCCACAACCGCTGGAGGGGCCGCGTTCAATACAGCAGGTGCATCTTTTAGGGTGAATGTTTCCGCAGTTGCTTGGCAAGCCGGTGATGATTTAGATGACGATAAAGTCCCCGATGGCCATGATTCTGCCGGCAATGCTAGCCGCGCTAACTTAGCGGATAACACCGTTATTGCCAGCTTTGGCCAAGAAACCCCAGTCGAAACCATTACCTTATCGAGCGGCCTGTTATTACCTGCCGGCGGCAGCGACCCCGGTTTAAAAGATGAAGATACCTTGGCGGCTTTGGCGAGAACAGTTGATAGCTTTGCAGGCGGTAGTGGTTTTATAGAGCGCGTTTATTTTGATGAAGTGGGCATTATCGAGATTAAAGCGGAAGTGACCGATGGTTGGTACCTGGGCAAAAATGTGGCTTTTACCGAAAAAAGCCAAAGCTACTCGGCCAATGTGGGCCGTTTTACACCAGCCAACTTTACCTTTAGTAGTGGTGCGCTAACAGCGGCTTGCCAAACGGGTTTGGATTACAGCTACATGGGGCAGGGGTTTACCGGGCAGTTTGTGGTATCGCCCAAAAGTAGTCGTGGTGGTAGCTTGCAAAATTACACCGGCGACTTTGTGAAACTGGTAACCGGCGATTTCGATTTTGTCGCGCGTGATATTAATACTGCCACCGCGCTAACGGCGCGTTTAAGTGGCGCGGCAACGGGGCTAGCTTGGAGTGGCGATGGCACCGTAGATGCCAATTTCACCTTGGCGCGCGCAGCATCGCCCGATGGCCCATATACGACTTTATCCATCGGTACCGATTTTGACGATACCGACGGCATTGGCTTGGCAGCCGCCAGTAAAGACTTAGACAGTAATGGCGATGCGAGTAACGATAGTGCCGAATTAGAACAAACCGAAGTGCGCTTTGGCCGTTTGCGTTTGGGCGATGCCTTGGGCCCAGAAACCGCTCCGCTGAGCATTCCGCTGTTAACCGAATATTGGGATTCGCCCAGCTGGCTGCAAAATGATGACGACAGCTGTACCACCATTGCACGCAGTGAAATTACCTACCCCGGTGGCACTATTACAACGGAAGGTAATCGCACCGTGACAGTGGGCGCCGGCACAACGGTGGGCAGCTATGGCTCGATTGTAGGCGATGCAGTCAGTTTTGTAGGGGGCGATGCGGTGCAGAGCTTTAGCGCACCGGGCACCGGTAATACCGGAAATTTCAACACCTCGATCGACTTAACAAGTTACCCGTGGTTACGTTTCGATTGGAATGGCGATGGGGATTATTCCGATACTGAAACACCCGATAACCAAATTAATTTTGGCATTTATCGCGGTCACGATCGCATGATTTATTGGCGGGAGTATTAATGAGAGTATTAGTTAATAAGTAAGGCATGGCTCGGTGCTTGTTCTGTGGTAACTATTCAGGTGGGTTAGAAATAATGCCCACCTAAAAGGCGAATTGATTA
>NZ_CEXWTU010000033.1:0-25914 GCF_982758155.1 Marinagarivorans sp.
TCCAGTAACTTATTCCGTGCACGCCCCTTAGCCTTGGAACTTCATCGCCACTTTAGTCATTCTTTATTTTTTATACCGCTAGGCGCACTGCTGTGTGCGCTGTTTTTCCATTTCGCCTTTTCCCGCCGCTGGCAGTTTTCATTTAAGCAAACCTACAGTTGGAGCCTTATCGGCTATGCCACCCACGGACTATTAGATAGCTGCACCAGTTATGGCACACAATTATTATGGCCATTAAGTAATCAGCGATTCGCGTGGGATTTTATTGCAGTTATAGACCCGGCCTTCACGCTACCGGCTTTTGCCTTTGTTATTGCTGCAACGTTAAAAAAACAGCGCCGCTGGGCCGTAATAGCCATCGGTTGGATGAGCGTCTATATGGCCTTTGCCGCATGGCAACACCAACGCGCATTAACAATCGTACACTCAGTTGCAGCAGCGCGCGGCCACACACCGGAACGCATTAGCGCCAAGCCCACAATGGCCAACCTAGTACTATGGAAAACCCTCTACCTTTACGAGGGCGATTTTTATATTAACGGAATTAAAGCCAGCCTATTCGGCGAGGATAAAACCTGGGAGGGGGATATCATTCCTAAATTCGATATGGCACGCGACTTCCCCCACTTATCACCCAACACCTTTCAGCACAATGATATACAACGCTTCCAATGGTTTAGCGACGGTTACACCGCAATCGACCCACACAATCGCCAACGCATTATCGATTTACGCTATTCCATACTGCCCCACAAAAGCACACCTTTATGGGCAATAGAAATAGACGCCAGCAAAGCCGATAACGAGCACGTAAAATACATTCCTGCCGATCACGGCGATGCTGCCACTGGTGCGCTATTTTTTGATATGCTGTTTAACTAGCGCGGTGCTAATTCACCCTTTATCCGCTTGTAGGCCGCTAGACCATAACCCTCGCTGTGCTAATATTCAGCCAGCCACCCAAACTACACTCTAGCTTCATTATCGCCCTATGTATTTTCAGCTTAACGCCCCCATCAAACACAAAGGCTTTGCACGCAAATTTATGCGTAATCCCGCCTTTATGGGGCTATTGCTGCTGGCTTTCATCTTTATACGCGCCGTTGTACCCGCAGGCTTTATGCCTAACGACGGTTCCAGCTCTGCTTTCTATATCTTCTGCTATAGCGCTAAAGGGGCCGCACAGCTCGATTCCGTAGCAGATCATTCTCACGCCCATCATCACGCCGCACACGACTCAAGCTTATCAACCCCACCCCATCAAGATCACCCTAGCAGCCATAAGTCACCATGTGAATATGCCGCCTTTAGCGCCAACATCGCACTGGGCATTATTATTCTATTCGCCATTATTTGGCCTAGCCGGCAGCGTGCTACCGCTTATGTTCGGCATCTACGACACACCTTAGCGGCCTATGTTTTACCCGCGGTTCGAGCACCGCCCTCAACGTTCATTGCTTAATGGCTTAACTACTTAATCACCCCATTAATCCAAAAATTAATTTTTGCACTGTGCCTATTTCCGCGCAGGGCTTAGCAATGGAATTCCCTATGAAAAATGTAACTTTAACGCTCGCTATTACCGCCGCGCTTAGCGCTTCCGCTTTTGCCGATACGCAACACGCAAACTCACACGCCCCCATCAGCATTATGGGCGACCATATGCATAAAGCCGATGAGTGGATGGTATCGTACCGCGCCATGTCCATGACCATGGAAGGCAACCTTTTAGGCAGCAACACAATCAGCGATGATGCTATCGCGACCACGCAAGCCAACCCTTATGCCGGCATGCCGATGATGCCGCCTACCCTGCGGGTTGTGCCGCAAACTATGACAACCACCATGCATATGCTCGGCATAATGTACGCCCCCAACGACAACATTACCCTAATGGCCATGCTCAATTACGTTGATAAATCCATGACCTTAAAAACCTACCAAGGCATGATGGGCAGCAACGTATTGGGCGAATTTGATAGTAGCGCCAAGGGTATGGGCGATACCGTAATCGGCGCGCTCTACCGCCTTTACGATACCCCCACCCATCACCTACACCTGAATGCCGCCATCAACCTGCCTACCGGCGCAACCGACGAGCAAGGCGAAATACTCACCCCAATGAATACGCGCCCCACAGTGCGCTTACCTTACGCAATGCAATTGGGCTCTGGCACTTACGACCTACTGCCAGGCCTTACCTATACCGGTAAAGCCAACAACCTAAGCTGGGGCGGGCAATACACCGCGACCTTGCGCACCGGCGATAACGACGAAGGCTATACCCTAGGCGACGTGCACACAGTGAACGGCTGGGCACAATACGCGTGGGCACCCAGCGTGAGCACAAGCCTAGGCCTAGCCTATAGCGACAGCGGCGATATCGACGGCCGCGATGCCAACATTATGCTACCGGTACAAACCGCAAACCCCGCCAACTATGGCCGCCGCAGTACCAGCGCCAAAGTGGGCATTAATTGGGTCGGCCAAACCGGCGCACTCCACGGCCATCGCCTCGCGTTTGAATACAGTGCGCCACTCAAACAATCGGTGAATGGCTTGCAAATGGAGATGGATAACATGTGGGTACTTGGCTATCAAAAAGCATTTTAAGAGCGCGCGGCTGAGAGGGTGATCGCCTGCCCTTCTTTTAAGCCTGCAGGAGATAATAATTATCCCAGAAGATAATCAACTCGCCTTTTGGGTGAGCATTATTTCGAGCCCAACGGAATAGTCACATTAGAATAAGACATCGAGGCATGTAAGGGACGAAGACAATAATATCGAATCAAACATGAGTGGATGAAATAGTTTTCCCTCACCCTCTTCGCCTGATTAGCATTTTTCGCAGGCGCAGCTAAACTATTTAAAAGGAGAGTCGGCATAGGCGCGAGGTAAAATTAATTACCTAGAAGCACAGTGCCGAAGAGCCACTAGCGAGGCACAAACACTTTGAGCTACGAAGGCAAGCGTGCACCCAGGAATTCAAAAACGGGAAGTTATTTAATGCACGCCCCTAAGGACCTTGGAATCCAGCATTTACGGATGATGTGCCCCCCCTTAACTCGCTATCGATAAAAAATATCGCACTTATCTGGATCACAAAGAAACTTAATATGACAAATTTAATCGTGATAACGCTCTTACTTTTGACTGTATTTAAGGTTAATACCTGTCTGGCAAAAACAGATAGCTCGCTACTCAACATTCCACTTAAAGACCTCTCTAAAATTAAAGCCGCCCCCCCCGGAACGCTAACGCGCCTTGGCTCACTTCAGCGCCCCAATTCAATGACCACAATCTCAAACTTAGACATTAAGCTGACACCAGCTCGGAATATGCTCGACCTTTTTGAAATATATATTCCTGGCGTGATTTGGATGAATAGTGAAAGCGGCCCTCTTTTAGGGATGCGTGGCGGCCTAGTCGATAGAAATTTTAAGTACCTTCTGATGTTAAATGGTGTTGTTATTAACGACAAAGTGCACTACGGCGCCATTAGCGAACTTGAGCAGTGGGACTTGACCGACATAGACCGAATAGAAGTTATTAGAGGCCCAGGCTCCGTCACCTATGGCCCCGGTGCTGTCTCTGGGGTTATCAATATCATAACGTTCACCCCAGACCCAAACCAAGACAGTCAATTAACGCTAAAGTATGTCGATAAATACCAGAGTAAAGGGCTTTCTTTCCGGAAGACCTTTAGCTCCAAATTGTTCACCTTAAGTACCCACATAAGCGCAACACGAAGTGAAGGTTACTTAGCACCACAATACCTTATTCACGATAATGACAACTATGGCTATGTTGGCGAGACCGCGTTTTTAGATGCCCAGCCACTGGATTACTTTTCGGATTACAAGGATAAACCACAAGTAAAAATACATTTAGATGCCGCGTTTAACAATGGCTTTCGAGCCTGGCTTAGATATACCCATCAGGGATCAACATGGCAAGGTAATGAAGTAAAAACACCGAAAGGCGATACTCTAATAAACCTTCAGGGAAATATGTTCAGCCAATTTTTAACTAATGCAGAATATAACCTGGCTATTGACAGTTCAAGCACCCTAAAAACAAGTATCGGTTTGAAAATGGATGATACCGAAGCCGCGCAAGAGCACTTATTTTCAGACACCGTAGATCATGTGCTTAACAAAAGATCTAATTATAGTACCTTAGAGCTACATCACCGAACCACATACAACAAAACCTTACAGAACTCGCTAGAGATTGCGCTTGGTTACGAACTGTCTTATCAAAACATTACTACAGGATGGGGAGACAGTAAAAATGACCTGCGCCTCGGTGAAGGTAGAGATATTATTAGCAATGAAAATTCAAATGCATTGCTGGAGGGTAATCGAGGCTCGGCTGATAGGCAATCCGATACGCACCATGTAGGCAATGGATGGAAAACTAACTCTTATTCCATTTTTACTGAAGTTAACATCCCTATTTATAACAATGTTGTGGGATTAGTTTCGGCAAGGCTAGATAAGGGTACTTTCGATAAATATCAATTGTCACCTCGATTCTCGCTAATCAATAGCTGGAGTGATAAAACTAGCGGGTATTTAACCCTACAACGATCTGTACGACGAAATACGGCAGAGCAACGTTATGCCGAAAACCAGCTGGGTTATAGAACGCAAAGCGAGAGCCTGGATTCTTTGGAATTGGGGTTTAGATCGTTAATATCTGAGGCCACCTTCATAGAGGCGTCCATCTTTACCAATCAAATAGATATCGTATCATGGGATGATAATGCTAACGAAAGTATAGTACTAGGGTCGCTAACACTGCACGGCATTGAAGCAGAGCTTGAGCATACATTTAGAGAGGCGACATTAGGCATCAATTTTTCTTATATCAAACAAAAAGAATGGATCCTTGGTGAACAGTTCACCCGAAGCGGCATAAGTTATGCCGATTATCGGCAGCCACTAAGAAATACAGATGCTACACAGCAAGATAGTGGAAATAATATAAATAATTGGCCAAATTACTCACTAAAAACCTACGCACACATCCCTCTAGGAGGTAAATATTATTTTCATGCAGATCTTCGTTATATCAGTAAGTTTCAAGGGGCTATTGATGGCTTAAACGGACTGGAGGATGCAGTAAGAGGATTACCGGAAGAGGAAGCTGTCGCGGTTGCAATTCAAAGCGCATACGATGTTGACACTTACGCAGCCGAAGTACGGCTAAACCTCAGCCTTTCTTATATTGTGAACCCGCGCTTTGAAACAAAGCTTTTCTTTCACAATGCATACGGCTCTAGAAACAACCCTAGATACTCAGAAGATTCAGGAAATAATAGAGCCTCCCCTAGACGAGTACGCTTTAGAGAAGAGCCTGCCACGATTGGCCTGGAACTCGCCTATTCATTTGATTAAGGGGCGAGGCAATAATAGTTTGTAATTGCCTGTTTTCTCAGCAAGGCGCTCGAAGGGGCGCATCCGGGGCCTATAGGTCGTAGGGTAACGATTGGGCAGCGCTGTGAGGAGGCAAGAGGCAAGTATTATTGATAAAGTAATTTTTCCTCGGCCCTAATAGTGATCAAACATGTTTAACGGGAATTTTCAGTGTAAATGTAGTTCCAACACCTTCAGTGCTTGTGAATGTTAAGTCGCCCTTCATTAAACGTGCAAGCTTTCGACTTAATGCCAGCCCAAGACCTGTACCGCCAGACACCTTCCCTGCTTGTGCTTGTTCAAAAGTATCGAAGACCTTCCCGTATTCCTCCTTGGCAATACCGACCCCGGTATCCCTAACCTCGCAGCATAAAGTCTCGCTGTCACTAGCATCTCTCTCGTATCCGATGACACACTCAACAGAGCCCTTGTCAGTAAACTTTATGGCATTGGATAGCAAATTTATTAAAATTTGGCGAAGTTTATTTTCATCCGTACAAATATTTTTTGGCATTGACTCATGTAAAATTATATCGAATGAAATACATCCTTTCGTTAACAGAACAGAAAACATACCTTGAAGATACAGCCTAAAGTCCTCAATTGAAAAAGGGGCTTCATCAAGCTGAACCTTTCCAGACTCAACTGTTGAGAAGCTGAGTATATTATCAATTAAATGCAACAACTGACTTGCAGATTGATTAATTTGGCGCGCCCAAGCATTGTGTTCTTCAGAAGCACTATCACTATCGACTAAAAGATCAGAGAAGCCCAAAATGGCATTCATTGGGGTTCGTATTTCGTGCGACATATTTGCAAGAAAAAGGCTTTTTGCTCTAGTTGATTTTTCTGCATTAATTTTTTCTTTTAATAACTCAGCATTTCTCACCTCAAGTGTCTGTTCATAATGAGACATTGAAATTTGAGACGCTATACGAGTCAAAACGATTGGTGCATTGTAGGGTTTGGTGATGAAATCAACAGCCCCCAACTCCAAACCCAGCCTCTCACTTTCGGGATCCGTGGAAGCCGTTACAAAGATAACTGGAACCCTTTGTGTTTTTGGAGAGGACTTTAATGCCTTACAGACCTCGTAGCCACTCATCTCGGGCATAACCACATCAAGCAATATTAAATCGGGTGCGGGATCTAACGAGGCAATAGCAATAGCCTGTAAACCACTGATTGCAGCCTTCAAGTTATATTCTTTACCCAGGAGCCCGTGCAGCACATCAATATTCGCAGGTGTATCATCCACCAGAAGTATGGTGTACTTAGAGTCGCTACTATTCATCTTCATCTTTAAGTATACCTTTATCTCTCCACGCCAAAATCATAGCGCGCAATAAACTCTCAGCTCCGATATATTCGTAGTTATCAACCTTACTTTTAAGCGTTGCGATGTCATTCGATAAGCGCTCTTCAGGGGGGATGAGCATAATAAAATCGATAAGGAGCGACCTCGATTGAGTATCATAATTCGCGAGCGAGTGTAAAACATTCACCGTATCACTGGCTTTGATATAACAGGGTGCCGTATCCTCAGAGAATACAGAGGAATCATCATTTTCACGCCCAAAGTGATTCACATATTCAGTACCGAAATAATTTAGCATATTCTCGATTGTAGTCAGAGTGTCTACCATTTCATCAATTGTAGATTCAGTGAGACAAAACTGTTCGAGTTTTGAAGTAAGATGGTATGCCGCATCAAGACCGATTGTCCCCGACAAGCTTTTAAATGTATGCGCCATACGAAGCGCCAATGCCTTATCACCACCTTTTAACGCCCGCATAAATTGCTGAGTGAAATTCTGCTGCTCTTGATGAAATCGTTTAAGTAAATGATTATAAAGTGAGGTATCGCCATTTAATTTCGAGAGCGCGCTCGAACTGTCTAGCCCGGATATTTTAGGGAAATTGTATTCCGCTAGATTTGATTTTGGCTTCTCTATTTCAGCCTCCCCTACAGTAATCCCCGAAACGTGATCTGTCGATGCAGAGGCGGAAAAATGATCCATCATTACTTCGTAGAGTACATTAGCATCAATGGGCTTTGAAACATAACCATTCATACCGACGTCTAGGCACTTCTGAGCATCACCAGGAAGAGCGTTTGCGGTCATAGCAATGATAGGTAATTTACTTTCTGAGATTGTAGAACGAACAGCGAGCGTTACTTGGTAACCATCAAGCACAGGCATCTGAATATCCATTAAAACACCATCGTAATGCTGCTCCCGAATAAGCGTAATTGCTTTGGCACCATTATCGGCTATATCCACGCAAACATCGATGAGCCTAAGTAAACTAACCGCGACATCTTGATTAATTTCATTGTCTTCAACAAGAAGGACTTTTTTGCCCGCGAGTCGACTCTTAGCAAGAGCTGGAATGTCATGCGGGCGGGGAGCTTGACTCTCAACGCTTCTATCGGCCAATGCTGTTTCCATCATTGCCGCTATAAGTGCCGTTGGGGTTACGGGCTTATGAATAAAAGCGTTAACGTCGCGCAAGGGGCCTTCGAAGTTTATTTTATCGTAGCCGCTCATAAGTATGATGGGCGTTATTTTATAATTATGATATTTATTTCGAATCTCTGCAGCAAAGTCCAAACCGGTGAAATCAGGCATTTTCCAGTCGACAATAATCAGATCGAACAATGCAGAATCTAGGCGCTTATTAATACAGCTATAGCCCACCTCAGGATTCTCGGCCGTCGTGATAACACAGCCAAACGACTTAAGAATTTTACTGACATGCAGACGTGATGAGCTATTATCATCAACAACTAAAACGCAAAGTCCCTCGAGCTTACGAATGAACTTTAAGTGAGAGGTGCTCTGGCTGCCCATATCAGACGGTATTATTTGCGGCTTCACTTGAACGGTAAAAGAGAAAGTACTACCCGCGCCCTCTCGACTCTCGACCCAAATATCCCCCCCCATAAGCTCGACTAACTGCTTGCTTATTGCCAAACCAAGACCGGTACCACCGTACATCCGGGTTGTAGAGCTATCGACTTGCGAGAAAGACTTAAACAGCTTCGTTTGTTGCTTTTCTGTAATTCCAATACCATTATCTGTAACAGTGAATAGTAATTTTTGAGATTTCACAGCTTCACCTAAGTTGCTAGAACAGTCGACGCCCGCTTGCTCACAACGTTCACGTAAATCACAGATTACTTCATCACTCGCAATAATTTCGGATAAATCCGGCCTAACCCCAACCTCAACGCTTCCTCCAGGGGAGAACTTGATGGCGTTATTAACAAGATTAACTAAGATCTGCCCCAAACGTACAGGATCCCCGGTCAACTTTTCAGGAGTATCGGGCCGCTGATTAAAAGTAACGTTAACCCCTTTGCTTTTCGAAATGAATTCAACGGTACTGTTCAAGTTATAGAAAACATCATCTAACAAAAAGGGAATTTCTTCCAGAATAACCTCGCCAGACTCAACCTTTGAAAAATCAAGTATGTCATTAATTATTTTTAACAGCGATTGCGCTGAACTACCAATTTTGTCGGTATAGTCTTTTTGTAGATGTGTTTGATCGGGCTGGATGGACAACAACTGAACCATCCCAATGATTCCATTCATAGGGGTTCGTATTTCGTGGCTCATATTTGCTAAAAAAATACTTTTCTGATAATTAGCATTATCTGCACTCTTCTTGGCATCATTCAGTTCCGATTGTATCCGCTGAAGATCGTCATTGGCCTCTTTGAGAGAGTTATTACTTTTCGTTAGGTCACTATAAGCTTTCACTCTTGATCTATTGATAGCCACAATGGAGAGAAGTAGAAACAGGATAAATAATAGTATAATTACAGAGCTAATAATAAAAAATCGTAACCGGGTATTTTGGTTTTCCAACTGATCAATCTTCTCCCCTCGGCTATCAATTAATGCCTCTTGAGAATTTAGAATGCCTTCATTACTTGCTATACTGTCATTAAGCGCTTTAACCCGAGCATCCTGCTCACCTATAATACTGAGGTTATTCCGCAACACTTCCTCATACTCAACAACACTCGCCCTATACTCTAACAGCTCTTTCTTGGCGACATCCATCCCCGCCAACAGTTCTTTATAATTTATTTTTTGACTTAATATTTTTCTGCCTTGCTCTTCAAGAATTTCTTCTTGTGATTTTATTTTCGCCTTCTGGCGATCAACTTCCCTTCTAGCCTTCACTACAACTTTCTTTATAGACTCAACCGATTCTTTTAGCGCCTTCAATTCCAAATCATTATTATTTATTTTTTCCTTAAGCGTCTCAGTGTACTCTAAGTTATCCCTATATAAGCTAGCAACATCAATCTCGCTCCCTCCAATAAAAATAAGTTCAGGGGATACCTTCAAACCTTTATTAAGTATATTAGGCCTATGGATCTCAAAGGATATTCCCCCGCTTTCCAATGCGGTAAAGTTAATCATTATTTTTTTCTTTACCGTACTTCCATCCGTGACAACAAGGGTTGGCATACCGTTTGTTTTTTCATTAATGGTATCTAACTCAGACACGCAAGATTTTGGAATATAGACGATATCAGCATTTTTTAGAGTGCCGAAACTACCGTGAGAGAACTTTAGATTAACCCCCTCCGAGGATGCGGACAAAGCCATTTTTTCAAATTCAGACTCCAATAACGGATAACTACCACAAGGTATACTTATGACCATTGGAGCACCATCTTTGGCGTTTGGCCACGTAATATATTTCGAAAAATTAAACAAATAGCTACTTATTATTGCCTCTCGGGAATAGTAATCGCTTGAGAAAGATGGGGAAGAAAAAAGGAGTATCACAAGAAGTGAGAAGACTGTACCTAACGCACAAACAAACCCCGAGCCCTTGCATTGTGATAGATTACAATTCGAATGAAAAAACATATCGCTTACGACTCCAGCCCAAGAAATTCTAACATCAATACGGCAGACTTTTTTTTGCAGAAAAGAGCCTTAAGTGTTAATGACGTAACTGTACGAATCGCGGAATAAAAAAGCGTACATTTAAAATTATTCGATTAAGTTTTGCGCGTCCGTCATTAAACTATTCAATATAGGCTCTAGGTTCTCTGCCATTGTTCCTGCATCGTAGAGCTCACTACTGGTATTTTCTACGAGCTGGCTAAGAGCATTTTCTTGATCCTCTTCTAGACCTAAATAGGAGACCCTCGCTTCAATTTTCAGCATTAAACTCTGCATACATTGATATATATTATTATCATGCTGGACCGCATAATCCGTAATGGTCTTCAAACTATTTTCAAACTTTCCGAAGAACGCCACGGAGGCCTCCTCTCGCTGTCGCTTAGCGTTACCCCTTAAAATAACAGCCGTCGACAATTGTGACGCCAGGTTACATAGAACCATCAAATGATCCTTTAGGCGACCGTAGGTTAACGGGTCACTTAGTGGCATGTTGATTGCCAATATGCCAATATTACCTTCACAAAAAATACTTCTCGGGCCAAGATTAACAATGTGCTCCCCCGAGCTTAAACATTTACTTAAGACTTTAGCTTCCACCGTATTATCGAGGCAGCCAAAATAATTATCTTTATCGTCATCACGAATTAAAATACACGAATTTATTCCAAACTGATTAGCACAAATCATCATATTACCGGCAATCCCACCAAGGGATTTTGATTCGGCCACCGTTTTTATGAACTCAATTAGCTGCCCCACTTCACTATTGAAAGTCATGGCATCCAGTGCTGTATTTACGGCTAACTGAGTCCTTTCTTTTAATTCAACATTTTCAGTGGCGATGCGTAAATACCGCTCAACACTTAACAATAGCTTTTCTTTGGCGACAGGTTTGACAATATAGTCATCCCCCCCGGATTCGTAGCCTAACAGCCTATCTTCAGGACTCGTTTGGGCAGAAACAAAGATTATTGGAATTTCAGCCGTTTCAGCCTTACTCCTCAGTAATTTACAGACTTCATATCCATCCATGTAAGGCATAGAGACATCTAACAATATAAGGTCTGGGCACTCCGATTCAACACTATTAAGGCATTCTTGCCCACTGTATGCTTCGCATAGCTGATAGTTTGACAGCAAGGATTTCAACAGAAAAACATTAGCCTCTATATCATCCACAATCATTATTTTTCTGTGCTTCATGCTCATAGTGAAAGTCCGATAATTAAGAGTCTGGTAATTAAGAGTCCAATAATTGAGAAATTCAATCTTCTTAAATATTGTAGCCCAGCAATATTTTTACGCCAGAAAACCGCATAGGCGCTGACATAGAAGCCCGCCAATGGACACGAATAAACACCAGCAGCAGAGCAATTACGCGACCTCTTCAGGCAGAGGTTATTGGGGGAAAAACGTTCACACGGCAACCCTTACTCAATTTCATGATAAAGCCTGCGAGAATACAAAGAATAAGGAATAACTGAAAATGCAGCGCAATTCTCGAACCCTCATTTACCCCATCTAAACGACGCGTTCTTGTGCCGCCAAAGAAATGACTGTTTTTAGAGCGCACCTATTCCGCGTGCCTGCGAGGATCTCCCCCCCTCCCTTAAAACAGCCTCGCTAGCGAAGTACGAATAGTCCTCCTATAGTTGAAGAGTACAACTTTATTCTTCAGTTAATTCGTCGTTAAGCAGGCCCCTTAAAATGACCATTCGTAGCAGTTTAAAATATAAAATGTTACACCTCGTTTTTATCCAAGCCGTATTCTTTGTACTGCTATTAGCGAGCCTGTGGCTTATTAACCCTAACTGGGTCCTTATTCCGCTGGATGACGACAACACGCACAGCACCACAATGAAAGAGTTCAAGCATCATTACGGCATGCTCAGCACGCTTAATATGCAACTGGCCAATTTACATCAAAAACAAGATATTACCGTCGATGAATACAACCGCCTGTCGACCGACTTAAATATTCATTCACGCATGATTAAAACACTAAGCCAAAGCGCTCAACAAGCCTTTCAGGTTGATTTTAGTGTGCTGGTGAGCTTCTTATTTAACTTTCAAAATAAATTAAAACTGCTGAAACCGAAAGAGCCAGGCTTTGACGAACGCCTACGGGATATTCAACAGTATTTCTCGCGTATTCAAAGCGAGTTTTTTTACATTATTGATGAAGTGAATCGTGTGGATAGCCAAGAAATGGCACAAGCGCTTAAAAATGCGCAAACTAGCTTATACCTTTGGACTATCGTAAGCCTAATGACGTTGGCTCTCAGTACCTTTATCGCACTCAACCAAGCTGCAAAATGGAAAGAGCAAATCGCGGATTTACTCAATACCATTTACCGCCTGAGCGTGGGCGATTACCAGAATAAAAACAAAGAAAAAACCGATGATGAGCTGGGTTATTTGGCCAAGGTATTTTCAGAGACCATCAACATCATCAAAAAGGACAACAATATAAAATAACGATTAATGCGCCACAACATAAAAAACCACAATCTGGCGCAAAACCCCCGATACAAAAGGCCTCCAGCGCCAACCTTCATCAAAAAATGTGATTTTTTTATTTCGAATAAATCTCACATTTTTATTTAATAAAACTAAAAAACTACAATTAATAGAACGTAAGTGTCTAAATAGTTCAGGCATAAACCGTTATTGCATTAATGCCTACGGCGAACCGTTAATCGATACCGATTATCCAGTGTCACAATTAATACAATGCATACAATGCTATATCTATAGCCATGAAGAAATTAACGCATGGCTACACCTTAATTGAAATGCTTGTGACCGTATCGATCATTGCGATACTGGCTTCTGTTGCTGTGCCGTCCTACGAAGGGCTGATTAACAACAATAAGCAAAAAGCGGTACTCAATACCTTTTTGGGTGAACTGCACTACGCCCGTAGCGAAGCGGTAAAGCGTTCGCGGCAAGTGGTTATCTGCCCAAGCAGTGATGCCAGCAGCTGCAGCAAAAGCAGCTGGAATGGCGGTTGGATTATCTTTATCGATGACGACCGTGATGATACTCGCGATAGCAACGAAGAGCTTATTCGTGTAACAGCCGCATTGGATCAAGGCTTAGATTTAAGCACAACCTCTAATATTGAAGAATTCATTCGCTATCGCCCAAACGGCTTAGCGCTAGAAACCGGCACCTTTACCCTTTGCGACCCACGCGGTAGTGATGTAGCAAAAGCCATCATTATTAACGCCACTGGCCGCCCTCAAGCATCAGAACACAATGAAACAGGGGGCGCCCTCACATGCAGTTAAGCCACTCAAATATCCGACAAAATAAAACAAAAGTGCAAGGCTTCGGGCTTATCGAGGTATTGGTTGCGCTGTTGGTATTTGCCGGTGGAGTTCTCGGTATTGCCAGCATGCAACTAAGCGGCTTAGGCATGATTTCAAACTCCAATGCCTTAAGCATTGCCGTACTCGGCGCCAACGACATGGCAGACCGCATGCGCGCTAATCCACTGGGGATAGAAGGCGGAGCCTACGATGCCATTGATGGCGCCGAAAGTTTACCAGAATGCACAAGCTGCACACCGCAACAAATTGCCCAAATGGACGCCTACAGTATTAAACAACAATTAACCGATAACTTAAGTAACTCCACCTTGGGCGTTACCAGTGTGGGTAATGATTTGTACACCGTCAGCGTAACGTGGACCGAAAAAGTAAAAAGCAGCAGCGAAACCAAAACACACCGCTTCACCTTTTTACCCTATAACCCATAACCCATAACCGATTGAGTGCCAATAATGACTGCATTTAAAACACCGGCACCGCAATATCAGCTAGGCGTTTCCCTCATTAGTTTGATGATTGCGATTTTATTAGGCTCAGTGCTTATGGGCGGGCTTATTACTGTGTTTAGTAGCAACCAAAACACTTCGCGCCTAATGTTCGACTTTGGTTCGCTACAAGAAGGCGTACGTACAGGTAATGAAATACTCGAGGTTTCATTACGCCAAGCCGGACACTTTGGCGGCGTAAAATCCGATGATATTACGGCCCATACCGCATTGGCTATTACCGGGGTAGGCAACTGCAATAAAACATGGATTACGGACACCAGTATTCCCATTCGCGGGTTTGATGGCGCATCAGCCATTGGCAGTGTTTCTGGTTTCCCCGGCAGCTGCATTGCCAGCACCGACTATGTCGCATGCACGGATATTTTATCCATAAAATACGCCTCGACCATTGACATGTCCGCCATAGGATCCGTTGATAGCGGCGATGTTTATATTCGAACCATTGTCGGTTCCAACGCCAGCACCTTAGGCGAGATATTTAAAGGCGGCGATGGCACCACCATTGGCGATAATACCGATCCCGTCGGCACTTACAATTATCGTTATGCCAGCGAAATTTATTATGTGCGTAGCTGCAGCCATAAAGTCAACGACGTCTGCCAAGACGACACACCCAGCTTGGTTCGCTTTCAATTAGACGGCACTACTTTTTCAGAACAACTATTAGTCGAAGGCGTAGAGCAATTTCAAGTGGAATTTGGTATTGACGCCGATGGTAATTTCACCGCCGACAGCTACTTATCCCCAGCCAGCATTACCGACTGGCAGCGGGTTGTGAGTGTTCGCTACAGCCTAGTAGTTCGCGGAACACACATGGATAAAACGCTGCTCGATACGAAAACGTACAACTTAGCTGGCGGGGTAGATTACGCCCCCACCGGAGACGACCAAGCTTTTCATCGTCGCGCATATACCAAAGTTGTACAACTCCGCAATATGATCCGAGGTTAATGCCATGCAACACCAGCAACATCAATCTGGATTTGTTTTAATTACAGGTTTGATATTATTAATTATTATTGCCATAGCCGCCATTGCCAGCATGGAAATGTCTAATTTAGATTATCGCATGGCCTCTAATTCAGCCTTTAAAGAACAATCCTTCCAAGCCTCTGAAACTGGCCGTATTGCCGCTGGCGATGCCGTGAATCAATTTATTTATGAGCGCTCGTGGGATGGTGTAAGCACGCACCCAGGTATTAGTTTCGCGTCCACCTTTAGCCCGCTTACTGCGAATGGCGATACCGAAAATTTATTCAGTTCAGGCTCGCTCGCAAAAGATATGGATTTTGATATCACGAGTACCTCGGCGATAGAAAAAATTAATTCCGATATTTATATTATCCGCGCCCCCAGTGCAGCGGCCGCCGTTGGGGGCGGATTGCAACAACTGGCAGGTTATCGCGGTGCAGGTAAAGGTGTTGCCTCCAGCGGCAGTGCTATCTATTTTGAATTACGCTCTAAAGGATTGGGTAATGGCGGCGCAGAAACCACAACCGCCAGCGAATATCGTTCATTTATCCAGTGAGGCAGTGCATGAAAATTCAACATCAAAAATATCCACGGTTAAATGTCACGCTAACTCAATGGTTATGTTTTTTAACCCTAGCCCTAAGCGCTGCGTTGTTACATGCGCAATCCTCAAATTTTACCGCCGCCCCTCCTTTTGTGGCGACTAACGTGGGCAAGCCTAATGTGGTGATTGCCCTCGATATCTCTGGCAGCATGAAAGCGGTTGCCTACGCAGATACCGGAGCCGGAAACTGGAGAAAAGGATTACACGATGATTTTAATCCCGCCTATTCCTATTATGGTTATTTCGAAAGTAACCGAAAATACAGTTATGCGCCCTCGGCCGATAAACAGTTTTTTTATGAAGACGGCGGCGGCCTTTGGGACGGCAACTATTTAAACTGGCTAACCATGCGCCGCATGGATGTTGTGCGTAAAGTTTTGGTGGGCGGCAAAGTACGTGATCGTGCAGGGGAATCTATTGGCGGTTCTACATGGTTTGTGCTTGAAGGCCAAAATGAACCCCTCGATTACACCTTTAAAAAAGCCTACAGTAATAGCGCCGCCTTTAGCCCGATCACCAATGATCAAGAAGTCCTCATTTCAGAAGGTGCATTTAGCACTACAACCGGCGGAGGGGTTTCCATTGTCGAGCTTAGTGATAAAGTTGAAGTGGGGCAGCTATCTATAAATCGTGATATTAACGATGCAACCGGCGATTGGCATACCGTCAGTTTTAAAAACACCTATGCCAGCACACCCAGCGTGGTAGCAACAGCGCTATCGTATAACGGTAGCCACCAATCTCTAGCCCGCGTTAAAGATATAACCCTTACCGATTTTAAAGTACGTGTCGATGAATGGGATTATTTAGATGGCAACCATACAACCGAGGATGTTGTATTTGTTGTGGCCGCAACAGGCAGCCATAAAATTAGTATTACCGATAAAGATACCGGTATAGCCGACAGTTATTTAGTCGCCGCCGGCACTACAACTATTAGTGCAACCACCCCAAGAAACTCAACGTTTAATACTATAGGCATGGGTGCGGCATTTGTAAGCCAGCCCGTGCTTTTTACTGGAACGTCCTCATTTAACGATGCCCAACCGGTAACAACGCGCGTTAAAAATATTAGTACAACAAGCTTTGAAATTGCGATGCAAGAAGAGCGCAGCGAATCAGGCAATGCTCACGCAGGGGAACTAGTCAGCTGGATAGCCATAGAGCGAACATTGGGTTATTCGGCACACGCAGGTGTTGCGATAGAAATTGACAACACCAGTAATGTTCACACAGAAACATGGCGGGATATTAGCCTAACCGCTAACTTATTTAATGATACGCCTATGGTCGCCATCAATGTACAAACCACCAATGGCGGTGACCCTGTTGTGGCACGCTACGGTAATGGCGGCGTATCGAAGAATGGCTTTGATGTGAAGATGGAAGAAGAAGACTCCACCGGTGCCGGCGATTTAACCCACCCTGCCGCCGAAGCTATCGGCTACCTTGCTGTAGAAGCATCCATAGGTTACAAAATTCGCTTGGGCGTGCAAACGGAACCCACGGGTATTTTACAACAAAACTCAGCCTCTATTCGCTTTGGCATGGCGGTTTATAACTATGACCACTCCAAGGTTCCAACATCCATTTACAACAGCAATAACACTCACGGCGGAACATTCCGCCCTTGCTACCCAGACACATCTAAAGATGTCGCGTCCCAAACCAACTTTGATATTTGCTTAGATACACACGTTAAATCGCCCTTGAGTAATGTCATCGATGTTATCGAAGATCACCCTTTAATTTGGGGCACAACACCCATTGCCGAAACGCTCTACGATATAAAAGGGTATTTTGCGCAGCAAGACTTTAATCGCGGAACAGGCAGCCACACCCAGTGGTATGACAACGGCACCGAAGGCACATCTGGGCAGCGTAATTCCTACGAAATTAGTGACACATGGGATCCTTATTACTACCCCGAGTTCAGCACGCGCTTGCCTTGTGCCAAATCGTTTGTTTTACATTTTAACGATGGTGCTCCCTATAAAGATTTTGATGGTAGTGGCCACCCTACCGTGGCAAACGATGGCATTGGTTCGTTTGGAAGCGAGCAAGTACTGGATGATTTAGCATTAGAACTGCGAGAACACGATTGCCGCACCGACGCAGGAATGACCGGTCATCAAGACATTATTAGCTATTATGTTTACGCTGCACTCGGCGAAGGTGAAGCCTTTAATGACGATAGCCGCCGCATGCGCGAAGCCGCAGCCAATGGTGGCTTTATCGACCAAAATGGCGACCCCCTGCCAACACCGGGCCACCCCTCCGACTTTAATGATTACGTAGTAAGCGGTGCAGGAAACTGTACCCCCAACGAATGGGATGAAAACGGCGATTGCAACCCCGATACCTTTTATTTTGCCAGCGATGCCGAAGAGCTGGTTAACCAATTAAATGCCGCACTAGAATCGATTACCGCACGCTCTGGTTCTGGCGGTGCATCCTCCGTTATTGCCGCCTCGCGCTCTGGTGAAGGCGCTATTTTTAATGCGATCTTCCGCCCATCGGTTACATCGCAAGGTGATGAAGTCACCTGGATTGGCGATGTACATGCCCTCATGATTGACGATGCCGGCAACCTACGGCACGACGATGGTGATCGCGTTTTAGAAGACTCCGATAAATACATCGACATGTGCTCTTATAACGATAACGAAACCAAAGAAGTCCGCATAAAATTATCGGCAACGGTGGCATCGCGCCCTAGCGCTGCCGACTTTAGCGCCTGCGCAGCCAGTACATTTAATTTAGATTTATTTGATTTAGACTATTTATGGAGTGGCGCAACGTGGCTTGCCAATATGACAGACGCACAAGCCGCCGGTGCCCAGCGACTATATACTAGCCCCTTACCCGGCCGCCATATTCTTACCGGTATAGATACCAATGGCGATGGTATTGTCACTAGCTCGGAAGTCACCGATTTTATGCCGGCAACATTTGATTCGTCAAAAGCGGGTTTAATTGCTAGCACCGAAGTCGACGCTCAAAATATTGTGGAATACATTCGCGGTAAAGATATTGCTGGGTATCGTTCGCGCCAGCTAAACGGAAAAACCATGCGCCTTGGCGATATTATTTACTCCACCCCAACCGTTGCCGGCCGGCCCGCCGAAAATTTAGACCTTATTTACGGCAGTGAAAGTTATCGCCTCTTTTTTAATCACTACCGTTATCGCCGCCAAGTTGTTTATGCCGGCGGTAATGATGGCATGCTACACGCATTTAATAGCGGCTGGTACAACCCGGATAGTAAAGAGTTTACCAATGCAAAAGGCGGCGGCGCGGCGGGCTCGTCTATTAATTACGAATTAGGCGCAGAGCTTTGGGCTTATGCTCCCTTTAATGGCTTAGCCCATTTAGAGTATTTAACACGCCCCAGCTATGGCGCCGTTTCTTCTGACCATTTGTATTTTGTTGACCTTGAACCGCGTATTTTTGACGCTAAAATATTTACCAACGATACTGACCACCCCGGTGGTTGGGGTACCGTTATGGTTGTGGGCAGCCGGCTTGGCGGCGGTAGCATGACCGTAGATGCCGACCTGGGTGCTGGCGTTGCTAACCGCACATTACGTTCGAGCTATACCATTATTGATATTACCAACCCCGATAAAGCGCCGACTATTTTATTGGAATATTCCCACCCAGACCTTGGTTTTACCTCTGCCATGCCAACCCCCATTGTGACGGGAACCGATAGCGAGGGTAACGGTAATTGGTATTTAATGTTGGGCTCTGGCGCCGATACTAACGCGGCCGGTTTTGACGAAGTCAAAAGTACGCAAAATGCTAAACTCTTTTTATTAAATTTGAAATCGATTGTCGCGGGCTCGGCCAGCGTATTAGAACCCTCATTTGGCAGCGGTGGCGTATTAACACTTAGCGATAGTAATAGTTTTATTTCAGATTTATCGTCAGTGGATTATGGCCTTGATGAATTCACTACCGATGCCGTTTATTTTGGCACCGTGAGTGGTGACAATAGCGCATGGGCAGGTAAGCTTTATCGCCTGGTGATTCAAGAAAGCACAGGCAGCGCACAAAAAGCGGTTAGCACTTGGACTCCAGCGGTAATGTTTGACCCTAACCGCCCGATTACAGCGGCCGTATCCATGGCAACCGATAATTTACAAAATCGCTGGATACATGTTGGAACCGGCCGCTTTTATACCCAAGAAGACAATCTCGATAACAGTGTTAATTACTATTACGGCCTAAAAGAAAGTAGAGCCGTTACCGGCGGCTTTACTTACAACGTTGCCACCAGCATTGTCGACGTTACTGCAACACAAGTCGTTGCCGCCGACGCTACACTTCACAACGCGCCAACATTAAGTCCGTCACTCGGTGCCGATGCAACTCTCACAACCTTAGAGAAGCGCATGAAGCAATACTCAGATGCCCCTAGCTATATTGATGGCTGGCAAAGAACAATGTTTGCTGGCGAACGTAACTTTGGTACTGCAACATTATTTGGTGGCACCTTAACTTATACCACCTTCGACCCAGTATTTGATGAGTGCGCCGTAGACGGTGATGCACGCCTATATATTTTAAATGCCCTAACCGGCACCGCCGGTAGCCCAGGCATTATTTCACAAGACCCCGACGCAATTTATAACGACTACGTCATTGATTTAGGCAGTAGCCCAGCCACCAGCCCTAGCCTGCATATTGGCGACGGTTATGAATCTGATAATAAAGCCAACGCCATTATTCAAACATCGGACGGCGCCATTACAACGGTAGAAGAAACCAACCAAGATACCGTTAGAAGCGGAGAAGTGAGTTGGCGACAAATTCAGTAATGCGGCAATGCATTGGGCAATAATTTGATTGTCCACTATTTTATTGATAGCTAAGGAGTTCACTATGAAACTCAATCAACAGCAGGGCTTCAACCTTATCGAGCTACTTATCGTGGTGGTGGTCATTAGTATTTTAGCCGCGATAGCGCTGCCGTCTTATCAAGAGAGTGTGCGCAAAGGTAATCGCAGCGACGGGCAAGCACAGCTGCTTGAAGCTGCATCGCGCATGGAGCGCTATTTTTATAAAAACAATAGTTACCACGCAGACCTGACCGAACTGGGCTATTCAGCAAGCAGTGCCGTTGCATCACCCGAGGGCCATTACACCCTGAGCGTAGTGGCCGCTACAGCCAGCTGCCCCATAACCACCTGCTATAAGCTACAGGCAACAGCTGTAAACAACCAAGTCGCCGATGGCAATATTACGCTAGACTCTTTAGGGCAAAAATTACCCGCCGAGAAATGGTAACCCTTTCACCAAAGTCTCGCGTTCTATATCGAACGCATTGTCACTAAATAGCACGCCCAAAATAACCCCCACTTAAGCCATAGCGCTCTATTCCAAAATCAGCTAAGTCTGTATTTTTTAGTACTCTTTATCTTAATCCAATAACCAAAAAAAATGCGCTTCTCACTCTCTTGACATAAACAATATAACCATTTTCAACTTAGCCCCATCCATCCTTATAAGCGGCCAAGCATCTTGAATTAACTGACTTTTATCCCAAGTAGATCAACACTAAATGAAGGGATAAGCCAAAGTCTCGGCGGTATTCGCGGTACGCAACCCTAAAAACATAACGAGATAGGCATTTGAGGTTAGAAAATGGGCAGTAAAGGCTTTCAATACATTTCCGGTTTTACCTTGCTGGAGCTAATGGTCACGATTTCGATCATGGCGATTATTGCCGGTATTGCTGTGCCCTCTTATCAAGGCCTTATTCAAAGTAACCTTATGCGTGTCGCCAGCCATTCATTTTATGGCAGCTTAGTTTTAGCTCGTAGCGAAGCAGTTAAAAATAATCAGCCCGTTGCCGTCTGTAAAAGTAGCAACGGCACAAGCTGTGCCAGCAGCGGCACATGGGATGGCGGCTGGTTGGTGTATGTCGATACCGATGCCGACTCAACATTTGATAGCAGCGAACTATTACTCGAGAGCCACTCCGGCATAACCAACCTTACGCTGCGCGCCACCGATGCCGATCTTGATCAAGTTGTTTATCAAGCCGATGGCACCCAACGTGTCGCGGCTAGCTTTAACCTGTGCATTGATGATGACGTAACCCGAGGCACTAACATTAATATCGGTTTAACCGGGCGACCCAGTACCGAAAAAGGAGCAACGGCATGCCCTTAATACGCATGATAAAGCGCCAATATGGCTTAGGCATGATAGAGGTTTTGGTGGCGGGTTTCATTTTTGCTATTGGTGTTTTAGGTTTATCCACAATGCAAGTGAAAGCCAAGCGCACAAGCTACGACGCATTACAGCGATCGCTCGCCACTAGCCTCGCACGCGATATGGTCGCGCGAATGCGCAGTAATCCTACCGCCCTTGATACCTACGCAGCCATTACTTTTTTAGGCGGCGTTACCAGCGGCAACGAACCATCTCCCGACTGCCAATCACAACAGTGCGTATCGGCTGAGCTTGCCAGCCACGATCTTTGGGAATGGGAACAAGCCTTAGAAGGTGCATCGGAAGTCTCCAACGCAATCAAAACCGGTGGATTAACACAACCCTCGGGCTGTATCGATAATACCAATGGCTTAATCACTATCACCATTGCGTGGGAGGGTTTTGATGGCAAAAAAAATCCAACCAACTCAACCTGTGGAGAATCCCGAGGATTGTATGGAACAGGCAATATCAACCGAAAAATCGTGGTGTTAAACACCTTTATTGAGGCGATCTAAATGAACCACTTACTCGCCAAGCCCCTATTATCTTCTAGGCCCCTATTAACCTCAAAATCATACAGCCGACCAAAACTTAAAAAAATGTGCGGTTTTACGCTGATTGAGTTGTTAATTGCCTTGGTTCTAGGGTTAACCCTTAGCGGGGCCATTACTAAAATTTATTTACAAAATAACGCCAGCATGCAGCAAGACGAACAAATTGCACGGCTCCAAGAAAATGCACGCTATGCACTTAAATTATTATCCCGCGAAATTGGCATGGCCGGCTTTGCCGGAGGTGCGCCAGACCTAAGTGCACTCACCCCTGCCGTTATTGCCACCGGATGCGCCCACGATACTTGGAGCTTAGATTTAACCACACCATTAGACTTTATCAACGATGCCGAAACAGGAAGCGCCATGGCAACTGAAGCCGGCGTGGCCATTACCTGCTCGGCACCGGATGGCCTACTCGATGAAACCGATGTTATTAGTATTAAGCGCACGGCAGACCGAGCAACACTGGAAAACGGCACGCTCGCGAGTAACGTCGCCAGTACCGATAACCAATGGTACCTACGCTTATCGGATAATCGCAGCAACAAAAACTGGATTAATGTCGCCAGTGGCGCAGCAATAGAAAGTACCGATGCCTCTGCGGGCTCTGATGTTGACTACTGGGCTTTTTTTCACAAAATTTATTATTTACGTAATGTCGATGATAGTGGCGAAGAAGTGCCAACCCTGTGTGCTCAAGTACTGCTGGGTAGCAGCTTATCTGAAGAGTGTTATGTCGACGGCATAGAGAATATTCAAATCGAATTAGGATTAGACCTCGACGGCGATAGCACGCCCGACATTTTTAAAAGTAACCCCACCACCGCCGAAATGGCCGACACCGTAGTCGTACGTTTGTATTTATTAGCGCGCAGCCCTAACGAAATAAATGGTTATACCAATAACAAAACCTATTACTTGGGGAGCACCACAATAGACAACCCCGATGATGGATTTTTTCGCCGCGTCTACTCCACTACGATACAAATAAAAAATGCGAGGTTACCCAATGCTTAAACCTCATCACATTGATTATGCACAGCTAAAAAAAGCACAGCGCCAACAAGGTACGGTCATTGTTATTGCATTAATATTTTTGCTACTGACGGGCTTAATTTCTGTTTCCGCCATGAAAACAAGCATTTTTGAAACCAAAATGGCCAGTAATGAACAACTTAAAGAAGAAGCTTTTCAAACAACACAAGGCGTGATTAACGCGATCACCAGCGATATTAATAATTTTATTATTGCTGGCGATGTCGGCTATAAAATGTGTAAAGCCGGAGCCAAAGGCTGTGATAGCAACGCCATTGCGCTAGCGTCTTCAACAGCAACGCTCACCGCCAATAATGTGGAATATCACATTACGCGTAAAGCGCCGCTTTTTGCGCCTATCCCCTTTCGTGCGTCAGAAGAAAATGCCTCTAGTGCAAAAGCCTATTCTGCCGCTCTATTTGAAGTCAACGCCGAATACGATGGCAGCCAAGACCGACTAGGTCAGGCCGCTATTGCACAAGGCGTTGCGATTAAAGTGGCCAATGCCGGTCAATAAACCGAGGTTTGTATGAAAATCCAAAGAGAACTTTTAGCGATAGCATTAGGGATTTTTGCTTCTACGGCCATCGGAGATGACACTGATATATATTTAAATAATTCAAATAGTGGCTCCGCACCCTATTTAATGTTGAATTTCGATTATAGAACAGATATGACTTCGACCTACTGTGGAGGAGGTGGCGGCGGAAGTAAAAAAAAGACATCGCCAGGTGAAACCAATTTTTTTGCGCCCAAATGTAATGTAAATACCGGTAAAAATTGTAGCTCATCTTCAGCATCCGTAGCGAACTCATCTGCAATAACCACATCGTCTACAGTCACTACTTCATCCACAGTCACTACATCATCTGCAACATCTAGTACAGCAACTAGCTCTTCCAGTGGGGCCGTCACCGCTAATGCCGATTGCGCAGCCACCTTGGTTGATTCTCCAGAACTGCTTCAGGCACTTACTGATCTTGTTGGCTCTGACGGAGCAGATACTCTTGATGCAACGTTAGCTGTTTTTAAAGTTGTGTTTTCAAAATTTGATGGCATCAATGTTGGCCTCATGATAAATAATGACGTAGATGGCGGCACTATTTTAAGAGGATATAAAGAGTTTCAAACAAACGACGCCAATGGAGCAAAGCAAGAGCTTATTGACATTCTTGCCAGTATTCCCCGCAACGGTAATGGCGCTAATTTTTTCCATGAAGTATCACCCAAAGAAACACACTACGAACTCTACCGCTATTTAAACGGAGGGCCCGTATTATTTGGCACCAGTACAGCTAGCAATTTTTCTGGATCACATACCCCAGATTATGATGCATCCATTATCTCTGGCGGCAATTATATTTCACCATTTTCAGACCCCAATCAGGATTTCTCTTGCACCAAACTTTATGAGGTATATGCAACATCTGGTAATGCCGGAAATAATAAAGATAGTGATGCAGACACCTATATTCTCAGCGACATGAATGCCGCAGCACTCGACTCGCAATTTAGCGGCATGGTCGACTACATGACAAACAACGATTTAGTGGCCCATGTTAGCGGCGATCAAACATTAAAAACGTGGTTTATTCAAATGGGCACAGCTGCCACCCGGGTGGATGAATGGGCTGATGCAGCCGGCACAGCAGACCAATTAATGGTTATGAGCCATAAAGAAGCATCACTTGTTGATATCCAGAAAACGTTAGAGGCCGCATTTATTGAAGCTTTGAGTGTCAGCTCAACATTCGTATCGGCATCAGTACCCGTTAATGTTTTTAACCGAATACAAACTCTGGATAATTTCTATATCGCACTGTTTGAAGCCAGTAGCACCGAACGCTGGAGCGGTAATGTTAAGAAATTAAAGATGTCTGATACAAGCATACCTTTAGACGGTGTCTTTGATGACATTGTTGATGCAAATGGCTTATCCGCATTTAACGATTCCGATGGACGCATTAAATATGAAGCACTGACATTTTGGACAGATACCAGTAACTTAGCTGCAGCAGACCCCGATAAGAATGAAGTCGATGGGCGTGACGGGCGGACAGTTAATCGAGGCGGCGCCGGCCAAAAAATACCCGAACATGGTAGCTCAATCGTTTCTACGATTAACTTACTTAATTCGCGACAACTCTATGTTGAACCTGCTAGCGGCACTGCATTTGATCCGCTTAATGCCGATGACTCTACCGCTACAGCACTTCAATCCCTGCTTGGGGCATCAACCACTGACGAAGCAAAAGAATTGATCAAGTGGGCTCGCGGAATAGATGTCGATAATGAAGATGCCGACAGCAGCAGTAACGAT
>NZ_CEXWTU010000033.1:25924-30136 GCF_982758155.1 Marinagarivorans sp.
AGCCTACACCAGCCTCAACCTTGGCCGAACGGTCGACAGCAGCAGTAACGATGCCCGCGCTTGGCTATTAGGTGATGCCATACACTCACGTCCCCTTGCTATTAATTACGGTGCACAAACAGGATATAGCGAAGCAACGCCACAAATTCGTCTTTTCATGGGAACCAACGATGGATTTTTTCACATATTCGAAAATACCGAAAATGGCGCGGAATCAGGCGAAGAAATATTTGCCTTTATACCCAGAGAATCACTAGACATTATTCGCTCATTGCGAAGTAATTTAGGGTCAAACAAGCACCCCTACGGCGTAGACGGTGCTCCCGTTGCTTTAGTAAATGATACTGATAATGATGGAACAATTGAAAGCGGTGAAGAAGTGTATGTGTATTTCGGCATGCGCCGCGGCGGCAACAGTTATTATGCCCTCGACGTAAGCAACCCTAATGCTACGCCCAGCCTTAAATGGAAAATCACCCAAGGCGGCGACTTTAGTGAGCTCGGCATGACATTCTCCACTCCCGTTGTTACCAAAGTACGCTACGAAAATACGGCTCGCGATGTGCTTATTTTTGGTGGCGGATTTGACATCCAAAACGACACGCCCGTTAAACTTTCTGAATCGCCCAGTAGCGCACTGCAGGGTGCCGCCATTTATATTGTTGATGCACGCACAGGCGCATTAATATGGAAAGCCACGGGTGGTGCAGGCAGTAATTCGCAAACTCACCTTTACAATTCAAGAATGGTGCACTCCATCCCCTCACAAATTGCCGCATTAGACAGTGATCAAAATGGTATTACAGACCGACTGTATGTTGGCGACCTTAGCGGCCTTCTTTGGCGTATTGATTTACCCGAAGGGAATACAGCCAGCCACCGATTAACATGGCAGGCCACTATTTTGGCTGATCTTGATGATGGCAGTGAAGCAGAAGATCGTCGCATGTTTCATTCCCCAGATATTGTGCAGGCCAAGGATGAATTTGGCTCTTACGACGGGGTATTAATTGCCACCGGAGACCGAGCCAACCCGTTAGAGACCACCGATGAAAACTTTATGTTTTTCATTAAAGACCGAAACACCGTAAGCGGCAGCCCAGACTCATCAACCCCCTTTGAAGATGACACCCTCGTAGACGTTACCGCTTGCGTTACCGGTGAAGAGACGGGTTGTAGCTTATTAGTCCTGCGTAACGGCTGGAAAATAAGTTTAAACAGTAATGGCGAAAAAGGCCTAGCATCACCATTAGTCGCCGCCGGCAAGGTATTCTTTACATCTTATGAACCCTCGAGTGGCAGTAGCTGTGAACCCGCAGAAGGCAGCGGCAAACTCTATGCTGTGAACTTAAAAGACGGCACCGCCGCCTATTCGACACAAGGGCGGCCAATAGATTTAGGCCCAGGTATTCCACCAGCGGTTACCGCTATTGGTAACGACACCCTCATTATTCCTAGTGCGGGCATTGTAAAACTCGACCAAACCGTACCAAACAATGACAAAACAAAACTCATCGAGGCCGGAGGCAAACCCATGCATATTATTTATTGGCGAGAAACTGGCATCGATGATTTATAGGGCATAAAAATGAAAAAAAATTACGGATTTACTTTAATGGAGCTGATGATCGCTATTGTCATCATCTCCATTATGGCCAGTATTGCCATGGCGTCCTACCAAAGCAGTATTTTAAAAACAAAGCGAAAGGCCGCCATTAGCACCCTAATAACATTCGCCTCGGAGCAAGAGGAATACTTTGTAAACAATAAAGGTTATGCCATCGACTTAACAGACCTTGGTTACACGAACACTGGCGCCAGTGGCGACCCTTTTTACATTGATGACAACGGTAATAGCAGCACTAGCGCTTTGGGCATCTATAAAGTTATTTTTGCCAGTGGCGCCACAACCCGAGCCTATACTTTGTCGGCAGTGCCTATTAACGGCCAAACCGACGATACCCAATGCGCGACCATTAGCTTAGCGTCCAGCGGTGTTCAAACTACAACCGGCACCGATACCGCTTCGAATTGCTTTAGGTAATCATTAGGGCCGAGGAAAAAATACTTTATCCAATAATACTTGCCTCCCGCTTCCTCAACCGCGTTGCTCAAAGCGTTACATGCCTCGGTAACTGCTCCATGCGTTACCCTAATGACCTATATCCGTATAGGCCCCGGCATGCGCCCCTTCGAGCGCCTTGTTGAGAAAGTAGGCGCCCTCGTCTAATTGGACAAACTATTATTGCCTCGCCCCTTAGTGAAATCGATAACGAATACCTAAGGGGCGATACTCCAATACAACATCAAACCCGCCCGCAATCCCCAAATTAATACCAAAACCCTATAAAAATCGGTATCCGAATCGACTTGGCGCTCGATTCGAGTACCGCCATAGCGTACACGGTAAATCAAACCAAAAAAGTCAGCGCAACCAAAATATCTCTCCTATTCTGAATAATATAATAGGAGAAATACTTATGAGCTTTGACACCCTTTTTAGCAATGCCACGCGCTTGCCGAGCATCCCTAAAATCATCCAAGAACTCATTGAAAGCTTTGATGATCCCGATGCCGACATGGACAAAATTTCTGCGAAAATTGCCCTAGAGCCTGTGCTCACCACCAAACTACTGCGCGTCGCCAATTCCGCGCACTACGGTCTACCCAGACAGGTGTCATCCGTTCAAGACGCCACTATTATTATGGGATTCCCTGCGGTACGAACACTGGTAATGGCGAGCGGTATGGTCGACTCTCTCGAAATGCCGGCGTCACTCGATAAGCGACAATTCTGGCTAAATGCGTTTGAAATTGCGGGTTGCGCCAAATGGCTCTGCAAATTTAAAAAAGGGATCGATGCGAATGTGGCATTCACTGCAGGCTTAATCCACACCATTGGCCAGCTACTGATGTACTCTGCTGACACCAATAAAGCGGATGTTGTTCAAGCGAAAGTGAACACTGGCGAAGACCGGCTTTTGGCCGAAAATGAAATTTTTGGTTACAACCACTGCGAGGTGGGCGCGGAGCTCGCTAAACGCTGGAAATTTCCCGAGGTAATCAACACCGGATTGAAGTATCAAAACAGCCCCAAAGATGCAACGCCCGCCTCGGAAATAGCTGCCTTAATTTATTTAGCTAAGCATGTTGTCAATATGCACAAAGACAACCCATCATCAGAAGAGCTTATTAGTAGCCTACCCGAAGAATTGCAGGCTACGCCACCGGTAGACCTCTCGGCAATGACCGAAGCACTCGGTGATGTGGAAGATTTTAGTGGCGGAATTGGCTCGCTACTTGAGTAAACGCCCAGAACAATCCATCGAAAAAAAAGCCCACCCCCGAACGGGGGTAGGCTTTTGCGTATTAAACAATTTAACCTTCGATTAGGCCTTTAGAGCTCAGTGATGGCCTTTATCGTGAGCTCCATGATGATCGCTGCCATGGTGCTTATGCTGCTTCGCCATCATCTCGTCGACTTTAGCCAGCTCCTCTGCAGAAAGTAACGCGCCAAGCTCGCCTTTATGGCTCTCACGTAGCGCAGCCATTTCAGCATGCCGTTCCTGGCGCAACGCTTTAATTTCGGTCTTGTGCTTTTTCTGTACGGCGCGCACTTGTTCTGCGCGCTCGCTGTCCAGCTTCAAAAGAGTCGCTATATCATTCTTCTTGAGCTTACACTGCCCATCTTTACAGTCCCCCTCTTTACCGGGACAAGCCACCGCTAAAGAAGCGCTCAACATCAGCGCAGTTGCCATACCTAAAGTTTTTACAAACATTGATTATTCCTCGGACAAGTAAAAAGATGCTCTTTAGGGTACACATTAGCGGAAAAGTTGCCGCGTTGTAGAGCAGTAACAATAATATTGCCCTTAGTATCGGTAATTAATGACTTAGATCATGCTTGCGCACAGAAAAACAAACAATGTCTTCGTAGTCTTCGTAGTCTTCGTAAAAGAATGTAAGGATCGTACTCAAATTGCAGGCATAAAAAAATCCAGTAGAGCTAACTACTGGATTTTTTTATTTATGGAGCGGGAAACGAGGCTCGAACTCGCGACCCCAACCTTGGCAAGGTTGTGCTCTACCACTGAGCTATTCCCGCAATCGTAAAAGGCAGTTTGACGGTAATTAAAGCGACTGCAGACAGGCGCCCTGCTTTTGTCTACCGTTCATTATTCGACAGGCGCATTATAAGGCAAAAACCTCTGG
>NZ_CEXWTU010000034.1:0-29780 GCF_982758155.1 Marinagarivorans sp.
AAGCATCACGCAGCACGCCAGCAGTGTGAATTACGCCGGTCACCGTTAAAAAACGATTCTTAATTTTGCGCCAAGCCAATTGCACCTGTGGATAATCAGCAAGGTTGGCCTGTAAACATAAAATCTCGGCACCTTGATCCACTAGGGTTTGCAATACGGCTTGAACGTCCGCCGAGGGTTCGCTGCGACCTAACAGTGCAAAGGCGCGAAATCCCGCTGCGAATAAATGCTGAACATAGGCAATACCGATACCGCCAAAACCACCCGAAATAACAATAGCACCCTGTTTATCCATGCCCTCTAATGTAAGCGGGCTCACGTCAATTGAAGCATCCACTACGGCAAGTGATTGGCGTTGTCGCGCACCACCGTCATAACGCACCACTTCAACCCCCTGAGGGGCATGCTGCAGTTCGGCCGTTAATGGCAATGATTGAAGCTCGGCAGTTAACAACTGGCGAACCTGTAAGCGAGTGACTTCATGGCGTAAGCTTTTCCAAAAACCACTTAACGCACAGCCAGGACCATTCGTTTCCGAGCTAATCACGTAAACACTCAAGGTTTTACCGCTGCGAATTAAAGCTTGGGCTAGCGCCAAAGCCATCGCCAAAACATCTTGATGAGAAGCTACAGGCACGCACCAAATAACCTGTGTTAAAGCGCTTTCCTCAGACAGGATGTCATCCAGCTTTGCCAACCCCTTAACGTTATGTGTATTGGTGGCGAGCCGATGCGATGTTTCTAGTGTTTGACTCAGGCCATAACTGGCCATGACATCGCCCAGAAGCAGGCTGTGATTATTGGTATTTGAGTTATTGCTCGACAGAGGGGCTTCAACCCACTGCGCAGCAAACATACCTAACGTCGATTCCACCCCAGCCTCTGGCAAATGTTCTGCGTTAGCCTGTGACCTAGGCTCAGATGTCGGTAAAGTAATGGGCTGGGTTTGTAGGTAGTCACTGAGTAATTTAATACTGTTGTGTTCAAACAAGAGTGTTGGGTAAAGCGATACATCCAACATTTGCTCAAGCGCTGTGACTAAGCCTAAAAGATCATTGGAATCTAAGCCCAGGTCATAAAAACCCGCATTCTCGTCTTGCGCGACTTCGGTATTTAAGGCCTTCGCCACCAAGCTGGCTACGAGTGTCTGCACATTAAAATTTTGTGTATCCGAAGCTTTCACACCCACGGACAATGTCTCGGTTTGAACGCCATCAGTCGCCGGCGTTACCGCTGAGGGAAGCGTCAATTTACCTTGAGTAGCCATACCTTGTAGGTAGGCCGCCAATGCCTCAATCGTATTGTGTTCGAAAAGCATGGTGGGATAAAACGCGGTGTTAAAGATTTCCTCAAAACGCGTCACTAGCTCTAACAAGCCCGAAGAATCCAGACCCAGCTCGTAAAAAATTTCTTGGCCATCAAGTCGGTTACCAGCAACCTTTAAATAAGCCGCCAATTGCTCGCGGATAATATCCGTTACATTGCTAACGGGAGCCGGGGCAACAACGTCTACCTGAGCAGTGCCTTGCTGTGATTGTTGAATGCTCTCGGCTGAGCGAATACGCTTTGCCGTCAGGCGCTGAAAACGCCCAATGACCTCACCCGCGTCATTCAGTAGCCACAAATTATTGTGTAAAACGTCATCATTCACGTTGGCGGATTTGGCTATTTTTGCCAGCACCCAAACACGCTCACCCAATGTGCCCGACAGGCTAAAACCATCGATTGCGATAGGAATATAAGGGTGACTGCTTTGACCGCCTGCCAAGCCTGCGGCAAAAGGGACCACGGTCATGCTGTCCATTAGTGCGGGGTGGGCAAAATAATCATTTACACCCGGTTTTGCCGCATCACTTAATGCAATATTCGCCAACACATAATCATCACCGATATAAGCCGTGCCCTGCCCTTGCATAAAGGGGCCATGCTTAATGGCGAGCTTTTTCGCTTTGTCGTATACAGACTCTAAACTCACCGTTTCACGTGCACTCGCTTGTAATTCATTGAGTGAGAATGGTGCTTCAACCCTAAAAGGCGTCAACTCTAACTGGCAACGACAGTGCTCAACCCATTCGGTTTGCCCTTGTATTTGCCCAGCAACCACTATGCGCTGCTGCTGATCGTCATAACTGACTTTGACCTGAGTCTGTTCGCCGGGCGCCAATTTGATGGGCGCACGAAACAAAATATGGCTCAACTGATATTCATTGGCCGCAAGACCTTCGCTCGCCAACAAACGCGCGATCATATCGAGGAAGGTCACGCCCGGTAATAGGCGCTCTTCATGCACACGGTGGTTGGTAAGAATGGGATGCTCAGCATCCAACTGCATGGTGTATTCAAAGCGAGCCAAGGCTTTCATTTACTAAATCCTTAAATAACAAAAACGATCAATGAGTGACGAAGAGCAGCGTGCTATGCAGAACGCTGCCAACCAAATGCGCCACTCATAGGAGCAGGCGTGGTCTTCTCTGGAGGTTGCGGAGCGGGTTGTTCGGCCACTTCACGTTTAGGGTTCGAGGTTGTTGCTGTCTGTGCTTCTAAATGCGGGTTGGGGTGCCACGCATAAGGGCCGGTATGCTCAACAAGCGGCAAAGCGGTTTTGACCGGAGCGTAAGCACCCGCCAAATGCATATCACTTACCATCAAATGAACATTCGTCCCGCCAAAACCAAATGCGCTAATTCCCGCGCGGCAATGCCCATCTTCAGAGGTCCATGGCTGGGTTTTGGTGTTGGGAAAAAAGGGCGATTGAGCAAAGTTGAAACGAGGATTCGGCTTAACGCAGTTAAGCGTTGGTACCAACGTTTTGTGGTAAACCGATAATGCGACCTTAATTAAACTTGCAGCACCAGCGGCACTGAGCAAATGACCGTGATTGGACTTCACACTACCAATAGCGCAATAGCCTTGACGCTGAGTTTGCTGCTGAAAAACCTGCGTTAAGGCTTTGAGCTCCATAGGGTCGCCTAGGCGCGTACCGGTTCCGTGCGCTTCGATGTAACCCATCTGGTCTGCATCAAAACCGGCATTAGCCAGTGCCGCACTAATCACAGCTTGCTGAGCCTTCGGGTTCGGCGTAGTGACGCCCATCGTGCGGCCATCGTTATTAACCGCCGAGCCACTGATAAGTGCATAGACGCGATCGCCATCGATCAAAGCCTGCGAAAGCTTTTTCAAGACAACCATGCCAGAGCCTTCGCCAGGTACAAAACCATTCGCATCGGCATCAAACGTACGGCATTGCCCAGTAGGCGATAACGCTTTGGCTTGGCTTAGCATTTGATAAGGGACTTCGTCCAACAAAAATTCTGAGCCACCGGCTAATGCAATATCACACTCGCCATTGCGCAAACTTTGGCAAGCCATATGCGCTCCGAGCGATGATGATGAACACGCCGAGTCGATTACCAACGCTGGGCCCGTTAAATTCAACCAATGGGAAATGTGCGCGGCAATGAAGTTTTGCGCGACGCCCAATAAAGAGCTGCGACCGTAGTGAGCAATGCGATCGGCGTAGCGCGAAACACGAGAGCCCATAAACACACCCACGTTGCGACCATTAATATCTTCCACGCTAATACCGGCATCGCGTAATGCAGCATCGGTAGCGCGCAAAGCTAAACGCAATAACGGATCGGCATCGGCACCAATTTCTTCCGGTAAACCAAAAGCTGAGGGGGAGAAATTTTCAACGCCTTCAACAAAACCACCCCACTTGCTAGTTGACTGTCCATCCATGCCCTCGGCATTAAAAATGGCATCTTTATTCCAGCGGCTTGCAGGAATTTCACGAATAGCACTGTGACCCTGACATAGGTTTTCCCAGTAGCGCTCAAGATTAGGGGCATCGGGGAAAATAGCACCCATGCCAACAATAGCGATCGGCTCATGTGTGGCTGTCGATATCGCCTGTGGCGTCCGTGCGATAACAGGAATGGACACTGTAGCCGGCTCTTTAGCCTCCGGTGATGACGGCGCCGTGGCGATAACAGAATTAATATTCTCTGCCGGTACAGCGTCTTCGACGATACCAGCTGGGCCGCTCAAGCTCAGAGCCATTAGAGCCTCGCCATGTTCCGTAGCTATGTACTGGCTTAAGCTGACAAGATTGGTATTGGACAGTAGTAAATCGGCGGAGAACGGAACATTTAGCCACTTTTCAATGGCTGTCGCTAAAGAAGCGAGCAAGACAGAATCAACACCTAAGGCCGAAAACTCGTCCGCATCCTGCCATTCCTGCACTGTCATCCCCAGCACCGGAGCCAAAAGTGCTTTTAAGGCTTCTATCAGTTCCGCCGTATTCATGACACTTGGCGATGCGCTCGCCAGCCGTGGCTCAAGCATCGCCGCACTAGCTTCAACGGCGACTGTAGGAGTTACAACTCGGCCAATCGCCGCCAAGTCAAAACCTTCGTTGGTTGATAGCGGTAAAACAATCGGCATTTCAGCCAGTAACGCTTGCTCTAATAAGGTAATACCTTCTTGATTAGAAACACTCTTCAATTGCAGGCCGTGATAATGCGGCGACGTGGTTTCTCCCAAACCAACTTCACGCCAATTAGGCATAAGTATAGAAACAACCGCTGGCTTATTCACACCACCCGCGGCGTTATAACTGTCCAATGCACGCTGATTTAAATAATCATTCGCCGCCGCATAATCAACAAGACCAGCAGCCAAACGTGGGCACACAGAAGCCAAAGACGAAATCAATACGCATTGCTCGTGCGGTAAATGATGGAGGCTTGCGAGCAGGTTATCCGTGCCAACGACTTTGGGCGCTAAAACCTGAGCAATAGAAGCACTGGTTTTATCCGCAAATAAAGGCAACTTTTCATCCGCTATACCTGCAGCGTGAAAAACATAGCCTAAACCACGCTTATCATGCAGCGACGTTAAAAGTTCAGAAACTTCAGCACCGTTGGTTAAATTCACAGATTTAACCTGTACGCTCGCAGGCAAAGTTATTAACTGGCTCAGCTTTTGACGCAAGCCTGCTGGAGTATCTTCACGTTTTAACAGCTCAGGCCATTCATTAGCCGGCGGCAACGTTTGACGACCGCACAAGACAATATGATTAGCACCTTGCGCAGCCAACCAAGCCGCTATTTGCAAGCCAATGCCACCCGTTCCGCCGGTAATAACGTGGTATTTTTCGGTAGGAACAACCAACTGCCCTGCGGGACTTGGTAAAAGCGCTAATACCAATTGCTGTAATGCATGCGCGACAATACGGTAGCGCCCTGCCGATACAAAACCCTGCCACAAAGTACTGATTAATTCGGGTGAATCCGCCCAAGCCGTCAGCGTAAGGCTCGCACCGGTAAACTGCTTAAACTCACCACACAACGCTTGTACCAGCCCCGAAGCCAAGTGAGTATTTGGCTGAACAACACCTTGCGAATCACTACCACCATTGACCCATAAGTATCGAATACGACAACGTGACTTAAGCAGTTTTCGAATATGTAATAACTGCTCCACAGCGTAATAGGGCGCGGGATAATGGGCTGCGGACTGCTGAGCATCAAGCAAACTCACAACACCAAAATCATCCGATCGTTTTAGGCTTAAAGTATTAAAATAATCAGTTAATTTAATCGCGTCTGAATCAATAATATCGAACGCCTGAAAAACCGACTGAGTCTTAAGCTGCAAAGCCAATGTTGCGGTGGCTGCACTCGAAATAATGACACCCTGGTGCGGTAAAGTTGCTGTAACTTCGGCACTAAAAGACTGCCACTTAAGGCTGTTAACACTGTAATCCGGCGCTGCCGAACGAACGCTATTTTTACCCGCAGCTTCCATCCAAACAGGAATGCCCAAATTAAACTGGCGGGTATCAAAAACATAACCCGGTAATGAAACTTTGCGCCCCGCCAAGGTTGTTAATAACTCAGCCCACGGTAAGTCGGCACCACACAACCACAAACGCGCTAATGCCGATAAATCCTGTGCTTCCAATAGTTGCTGAGCAAATTGTGCCGCCGTATTACCACTTAACAAACGCGCAATCGACTCGCTACCTTCGGAGCCTATACGGTCATCGGTTTGCCCAGCCACCAGTACACCAACCAACTGCTCTAGCTGAGTAATGGCGTCATCTATAGATTCCGCCACAAAAGCAATGCGCTGAGCAAAAGCATCCCGTCCAATTTGTAATGTGTACGCTAAGTCGGCTAAGGCTAACTGGGGTGTCGCTCGGCAATGCATGGCCAATTGATCACACATATGAGAAAGAGAGTGTGTTGTTGCCGCACTAAGAATAATTAATTGCGTATCGTTATTCACAGCTTGCTCTGCCGCTTCTGGTGCAGAGGCAACAATCAAATGACCATTAGAACCACCAGCGCCAAAAGCACTTAAGGCGGCATAACATGGCGCGCCCTGCCGGCTACGCCAAGGCTCTACACTTTGCTGCACTTGGAAAGGCACTTTATGCCAATCAATATTGTCATTCAGATGTGTCGAATGCAGTGAGGGTACTAAAGTCTTGTGACGCATCTGTAACAGAATTTTGGTTAAGCCCGCAATACCTGCAGCCGACTCTAAATGCCCAATATTTGTTTTTACCGAACCAATCGCAATGCGAGTCCGAGGATCTAGGTCGTTACCAAAAGCAGACAGCAAGCCACTTATCTCAATAGGATCACCTAAAGAAGTGCCAGTCCCATGCGCTTCAACCACGCTAATATCTTGCGCTTGTAGTCCACTCTTTTCTAAAGCTAGCTCCACTACCGATGCTTGAGCAACCGGGTTAGGCACGGTATAGCCATTGGTTTTACCACCATGGTTTAACGCTGTCGCCTTAATAACACCGTGAATCACATCACCATCAGCGATAGCATTCGCTAAAGGCTTTAATAAAACAGCACCAACACCTTCACCTGGAACATAACCACTGCCGCCATCACCAAAAGCACGACAACGCCCATCTTTAGCGGCGAATTTTCCTTCGCACAAATGTATGTATTTAGCGGGGTGCGAATTAATATTAACGCCACCCGCTAGCGCCATTTCAGACTCTCCGCTAGCCAAACTCTGGCAGGCCATATGAATTGCGCTAATTGATGATGAGCACATGGTATCCAAGGCAATGCTTGGGCCATGTAAATTAAGAAAATAAGAAACTCGGTTAGCAATGGATGAAAAAGAAGAGCTTGCGGCTTCAAGATGATCGAGCGAACAGCGCTCAGCAGCCAAGATTTGATACTGACTCCACATCGCCCCGACATACACACCGACACGGCTACCATTTACAGCTTTTCGGGTATAACCAGCATCCTCAAACGTATTCCATGCCGTTTGTAAAAACAAACGCTCTTGGGGGTCCATTTTCTTAGCTTCTTTAGGCGACACATTAAAAAAACGATGGTCAAAGCCGTCGTAATCTTCAATAAAACCGCCCCATTTAGCAAAAACTTTATTGCCCGCATCTGCATCTTCACTAAAAATGGCATCGTGTGGCCAACGGCGCTTGGGCACCTCCGAAATGGCATCGCGACCCTCATGTAAAAGGGACCAAAATTCACGTAAGTTATCAGCGCTGGGGTACTTACCCGAAACGCCAATAATAGCAATATCAACAGGGCTGTTATTAGCCGCCTTACTTGTTATCACCGGAGAAGGGATCTCATCAAACCAATCAGCACCTTCTGATGGGCTAGCCGCTATTTCAGGTAATAGTATTCCGGGAACTTCTAGTGGCTTAGGGTTATTCTCAGCCACCTTTTCAGCAGGCTCATCAGCCACGTCAAAAGCTTCACTGTGATACTCAACAAAATAGCTCGCCAATGCCGCAATCGTTTTGTATTCAAAAAAGAGCGTACGCGGAAGATCATCAAAACGACGCTGTAATACCGCATTCAACGAGAAAATCATTGTTGAATTAATACCATAAACTTCGAGTTCGTCTGTTTCATTTAGCCGCGCACGATCAATTTCGGTCACTTCTTCAACAACAGATTTAATGTAATCAACGATGGATGATTTAAGAGGGGTATTAGCCGTCATGGTTAACTCCGTTTACGCACTCGCCTGTAAAGGCTGATTGGCTGATATAAGGTGTTGTGAGATAAATTGCGTGAGCCGCTGTTCATTGCCATAAAGCACCATGGCGTGATCTAGCTCATCCGCTAATAATTGATCGATTAAAGCTATGCCCAATTTCGGAGGCATGGGATACATCCCCATATGATCGCGTAGCCAAGCTTCGCTAGCAGGGTCAGGGCGCATGCCAGCCACATCCCAAAGCGGCCAATTAATCGATAAGGTTTTTCCAGATAGGCTTTCATCTTGATTTCTACGATGGGCAAAAACATCTAAATAAGCATTGGCAGCACCGTAATCGGTTTGCCCTGCCGTACCCAACACAGCACTAATTGATGAGAACAAAACAAATTTCTTCAGAGTAAAGATGCGAGAAGCTTGATCCAAATACTGACAGCTAGTCACTTTTGCCGACATGACCTCATCAATTTGCGTCTGATTTTTGTTCATCGCTAAAGCGTCGCGCGTAATACCGGCACAGTGATACAACGCATCAAGCTGTCCAAATCTTAAGCGTACCTGCTTCATCAAACGTAAACAGTCTGCTTGAGAGCTCACATCGGCCTGAAAATAAACAACTTCAGCACCCTCTGTACGCAGTGATTTGATCCAGCGAAGATCGTCTTGGCTAATCGTACGGCGCCCAACGAGCACAACGCCCGCACCGGCTTGCTGCGAAAGCTGAGTGGCCAATAAACGCCCAACACCACCTAAGCCACCAGTAATTAAACTAACCTCTAACTCTTTCTCTTTATTAATAAACTGTTGCGGAGTATGGCGAGACCACAATGGTGTAACACGCTGATTAGCCATGCGGTGTATGAAGCGATGGTCACCTGCATCTTGAATTTCTGATACCAATTCCGTCGCACTCCAAGCCTCTGAGTGCGCCAAACGTACATGGATCTTGGGGTATTCTTGAGCAAGTGCAGCAACCGTACCACTCAATGCCAATAACTCATCACACCACTGCCCGCCATGCTCGCAAACCAATAAGACCTTACCTTCAAACTGAGTCGAACTCGTTAACTGCACCATGAAATCAATTAATTGTCCGCAGCGTTCATTCAGTGTGAGCTTTTGCTCCTCACTGAGACGCCACACAATTTTATCGACAGAAATTTCGTTGTTTTTCATATTATTGATGGCTTGAAGGTAATGAGTAAATACACTATTTAAACGCAGCGTTTTAAACTCTGGCGCATCACCTATCCAGCAAATCGTTTGCGCTTGCGCAACCGGCCGCGGGGCGGTATCAATCCAATTAGGGATAAAGACCAAGGGTTTTAGTGTGTTGTTTTTCATGTGTCTATTGTCGAGTCTCGTGACACTTTCAACAACTGTATGAAGTTGCAGGTTATGAAACCAAGCGAATACATTTCCCTTGCTATCGAATAGCCATATATTCGCTTCAACCGAGTCAGTATTCTTGTCGGATAACTGCGTATACACACCAAATTCTGCCGGCATTTCACCGGTCCAAATAAAACGCTCCAAACCAATAGGCACAGGTTGCCGGCTACCCTGTTGATACTCTCCTGACTGCAACCCCGCCGCCAACCCATGTAATGCCGCATCAAAAAGCTCTACACGGTAAGCCTGAGGGTTTTTCGCATGGGTATCCGGTAAGCAAACTTTCGATAGCACTTGCTCCGGCCCTACCATAATGCGCTGAAGGCGCTGGTAAGCTGGGCCATAATTAATACCACTGCTTGCCATATTGCGATAAAAAGTACTGCTATCGACTTCTTTCACGCACCGTGAGCGCAATGCACGCACATCTAGAGATGGTCCTCGATATAACTGTGTATTCGCGAATAGAACACCACAACTAAATACTTTTTTACTTTTACAAAACTTAAACGCCCATTGTTCGCTAGAAGTTTGCGTCAGAATTAATTCAACAAAAGTTTTATCATCTTCAAGTACACACGGTAAACCCAACTCCCAATGCTGTATTTGTAATCCTGCAGGAACACCTAAATGCTGCTGACAAATACTTTGCAATACATCCAATTGTGCTGTTGCAGGCCACCAAATATGATTATCAATAACATGCCCACTGAAATCTTCTTTCTCGCAAGTCACATTAACAAGCCATTGTGAGTGACCATCATCATCAATACTTAAGCGCGCACCATCACGTAGCAGCTGAGCTTTAAACGCCGGCAAGTCATGTCGATAGTTATCCGAACTACCCAGTGACGAAGGTGCCTCAATCCAAAAACGTTCTTTTTCAAAGGCATAGCCCGGTGCACTCACTAAAGCAGCACCTGCGCTTTCGTAGTGCTCACGTAAATTCACCTCAACACCATTGACTATCAGTACGGCCAACGAATTAAGCGCCTCGGGATCAAAGACTGAAGTTGTCGCGGATAACTTTTCAAGAAGCTGATTTGCTAAAGCCGAAAAATGTACACCAGCATAACCAGAGGATGACAATACCGGGGGAGTGAAAACCTGAGAAGAATCTTGTCCCTGGATTGTGGCATCCAAAGCACTAATCACCTGCTCTACCGTTTGTGCAGTACACACCAATACAGCATCAAAATAATTTGAACGACGCGCAAGGGTATAGCTTAAATCACATAAATTTGTTCCAGGGTTTATCGTAAGCCAATCACGTAAGGCCATACAATTACGGAGTAATCCGTCTTGGTTTTTAGCACTTAATAGTAGTAATGATGGTACTGCCGATTTTTTAGACTTAAGCGGCGAATCAGGAAAACGCCCAAGTACCATATGACAATTGGTTCCACTAAAACCAAAAGAACTCACACCCGCTAAACAATTTTCCTCCGGAAGCTCTCTTAAATCGGTATTGATAAAGAATGGGCTATTGTCGATATCAATATGCTCATTCGTTTTTTTGTAATGCAAAATAGGGGGTAATTTTTTATGGTGCAATGACATGGCGACTTTAATAAAGCCCGCAATGCCTGCCGCTGAGATCAAATGACCTATATTTGTTTTCGTTGATCCTAAAGCGCATTGAAGCTGCCCATTCAATTGCGGTCCAATAATTGAATTAATCGCATTGAACTCAATGGGATCACCGAGCTTCGTACCGGTACCGTGCGCCTCAATAAAGGCTAGCTTTTTTGCGTCGATGTTATTTTCGTTATAAATACTGGCTAATAGCTTTTTCTGCGCTTCGCCGCTAGGCGCTGTAATGCCATTCGTTTTACCATCTTGGTTTATCGCAGATGTTTCTATAACAGCATAGATACGATCATTATCAGCTTCTGCCGCCTCTAAAGATTTTAGGACCACAACACCACAGCCTTCCCCCTGAACAAAGCCATTGGCACCTTGATCAAACGTTTGACATCGGCCCGTTGGCGACAGCATGCCGGCTTTGGTATTAACCTGATACTGAGTTGACGTTGTCACCAATGAAATACCACCGGCAAGCGCAACATCACTCTCACCACGATGAATAGATTCACAAGCCATGTGAAGGGCTACGGCAGAGGATGAACACGCCGTATCAACCGTAATTGCCGGCCCTTTTAAGTTCATGTAATACGCGATACGTGCCGCTAATATGGCGTTATCATTACCCAGCAACGTTGTGGCATCGGGCTGAATACCAGCTTGTTGAATACGTTCGGCATAGTCAGCCGGTCGTGCGCCCACAAAAACGCCAACTGGACGCCCATAAAAATCACGTTCAGAATATCCCGCGTCTTCAATAGCATGCCAACACTTTTGCAGTAACACGCGCTGCTCTGGGGCCATATATTTCGCTTCTATACTCGAAATATTAAAAAATCGTGCATCAAAAGCTTCAACATCATCAATAAATGACCCCCACCGACTATTCGTCTTTCCCGGTACAGAAGGATCCTCGTCAAAAACATCTTGCCACTTCCAGCGGGATTCCGGAATTTCTTGCACTGAATCTACGCCTGCAGCAAGATTATTCCAAAAAGTTTCGGGGTTATCAGAATTTGGAAAGTGGCACGCCATACCCACTACAGCCACCTTAGTTGATAAGGTACGAACACCGATATTATTTTCTACTTTTTTATCTTCACTTTTTGTAAGGTACTGCAACATCGCGGCTGGCGTTGTATATTCATACAATAAGGTTACGGAGAGCGGTTGGTTTACAATTTTTGACAAAGCCGCAATAAACGATACACCCGCTGCAGAATCAACGCCCTGGCAACTAAACTGCTCCGTTAAAGAAACCTCACTTGGTGACATTCCGCTGGCTTGTGCAACAGCATTAATAATATCATCAGCCGAAATCGTTAATTTGAGTTCGTCGGGTAGTACCGGAGGATCAGTTTTTTCTATATTAGTTCTATTAATGGCATGAACTGATGCTCCACCACTATTTTGAAGTGCTTTACGATTGAGTTTCCCATTTGCCGTTTTAGGGAGTGCAGCTACGATATCTATACGGGCTGGAATACACGCCTCTGTAACTCGCCCCTTAAGCCATTGAACAATATCGATCCCTCTTATATTCTCATCGAGATTATTTTTAACAACTTGTGCGACTAATCGAATTATACCTTGTGCCGTTTTTTCAGCGAAAGCAGCGGTTTCTTTTACGCTGTCACACGTCAAAATTGCTTGCTCTACCGACTCAAGTTCAACTCTTATCCCACGAATCTTTACTTGATTATCACAACGACCTAGAACTTGAATACTACCGTCAACCATTCGCATAGCGCGGTCATTTGTTCTGTAAATGCGCTGGGAAACGCCATCAATTTTATAATTGATGTATTTCTCATCATTGAGCAAGGGTAAATTGATATACGAGGATGTTGCCGCAACCCCCCCAATATAAAGCTCCCCTTTAACACCGACTGGTAACAGCGCTTGATTTTCACTTAAAACGTAGGCTTGGCAGTTAGAAATTGGTTTTCCGGTAGGTAGAGGCTGATTACAGAGATATTCATTAGAATCCGAAAAAAGAACACCATTTATTTCTGTAGCACCATAATCATTAATAACGATAAGGTGCGGAATCTGTAATTTTATCTTCCCCAGAAGTTCGCTTGAGACCGGCTCGCCAGCAAGTACTAAGTATCGCAACGATATGCATTTTTTAAAAAAATCAGGGTAACTATTCAGCACCGTATTCAAGAATGAGGGCAACAACGCTAAGCGAGTAATTTTTTCACACTGTACTCTATTAGCCAATAAATCTGGCGCCGATATTTCTGCGTCAGAAATAACAACCGAACGCTGCCCAGATACAATACACGAGACCAACTCCCATAAAGATGGAATAAAAGATAAGGCTGTTCGTTGAGAAAACACCTCATCAGAATTCGCTGGGTACTGTTTCATCCACCACAAAAAACGATTCGACAAACTAGCCCAAGAGTGCTCAACGCCCTTAGGCATACCAGTAGAGCCCGAGGTATACATTACTGCTGCAGGCGAATTTTCTAGAAATTCGACATCTTGGTATGTGCCCACAGCATCAAGCTGATCGATATTAATAATTTCATAATCAGTAAAACCAACGGGTAATGTAGCATCATCCCCAGTGAGAATATGTGTTACGTTATTCTCACTGCACATATGTAAAAGGTGTAGTGCGGGATACTCAACGATAAGAGGTAAATAAGTTAAGCCAGCACGCCAAACCCCCAGCATCGCGACTAAGCTATTCGGTGATCGTGGCAAATAAACACCAACAACCCCCTTGACTGAAAGTGACTGCAATCGTGAAGATATTTTTTTACTTATAATATCTAATTGATGGAAGCTATAATTTTTATCCCCCTGCTTAATAGCAATACTCTCCGGACATTCCCCGGAGAGGGTCAACAACCGTGAAGAAATAGACAATGGTTTAAAGATAAAACTTGTGTCATTACATAACTCCAATAAATGTTGCTTTTCTTCGGCCCGAATACTCAACAAATTATCGAGCGTCTCATCCAATGTGAGATTATTTAGGAAGCTAGCCAAATGATTAGATAAATGATTAATTTGAGTAACACTAAAGCGCTGTTCGTGATAAACAATATCGACAACCAAGTCAATTGTATTAACACTGACAAACAGCGATGAATTGAGCTCACTCTCAGCATTAAATACAACACCGCATTCGTCGCCATCATGATCAACATCATCCAGACTAACCGCTTCCGTACCGCAAGAACCAAGCAGATCAATAAACTCACGAATAGTTGTACTCTTACAAAATTCAAGACTGATATTTGATTCATTATCAGGGTGATACAACACACAAGTTTTTTTGTTGTCGTAATAATTCAGCCACAATACAAAAGCAGAAATTATTGATGCATTTGAAGACTTAAGCCAAGCATCCGAATGCCAAAAACTAGCTGCAGGCCCAATCACCTCAACATTTCGGTAAGTTTTATAACCAAAATTATTAGCGGGCGAAAAAGGTAACGAAAACGAAGAGGTAAATAACTGATCAAACACGTTGAAACTCCTTATTAGAGGCAGCTAAAACTCTAACCATCATCAGCTGGACATACACGCAAACAATGTGATAGGTCTTATTAGTAATATCATTAATTCAAGAATTAGTAATATGAACAAACGATCTAGCGCGCCAATAAAATATGGCGATAGCACTATATGAATTATTAGAGCTACTTTGACATGACAGCTAAGATATTAAAGCTGCAAGTTATGACAGGTAAAAAAAAGGCGCGCTTCTAAAAGAAACGCGCCATCTTTATACTTTGTTATGCTACATATTCTAACTAACTTATTACCGAAATCATCCCTAAGGGGCGTGCACGAAATAAGTTGCTGGAATTTGGGCTTGTGAGTGCTTGCTTGGCGAGGCGTAATAGCCGGCTATTGAAAATATTTTTAACGAAGGCAAGCGTGCACCCAAGAATTCAAAAACGGGAAGTTATTTCATGCACGCCCCTAAGCCGCTAATTTAGATTTAACATCCCCACCAAACCTAGCTACTATTTTTTCTACAGCTGCTGATTCATTATCCATATGACTCATCACGTCTTTAATTCGAGCTGCGCAAACCTTGAGCTCAGACCGACCCAAACCGTCAATAATAAGTTCTTTTATATTTTTTGACGTTAAAGCCTTCACATCAAGACCAAATGCTCCCTCCGCATCCATTTTCAAAATTTCAAAAGGTAAGTCAACAGCAACACCTAGAGTATTTGCAATACTGTAAATGGCGGGCTGATCACCAGACAATGGCAAAATAAGTTGTGGAATTCCGCTATTAAGACCTTTCATTGTTGTACTAAAACCACCATGTACAACACACAGATCAACGAAAGGCATAAGCAGCTGCTGATCGACATAGTCTTTTATGTACACATTAGAAGGTAACGAACCATAGCGGGTTAAATCAACATCCTTACCTAAGACCATAATCAGGTTAATATTCATATCCTTTGCAGCAGAAAAAACCCTGTCATAGACTTCAGGGTAGATCGTATTAAAAACGGTCCCCAAACTAACATATACTGTTTTTCTATTTCTTGGCATTGTCCTTAGCCAATCAGGAATTCCTGTAGGCTCTGTATTTTTACGCCAGACATTAATGAAAATTTCATTAGATTGAGGATTGGAAAGTTCCTCATTATGGCGATATTTAATCCAACTTAAGATACAGCTAATCATTGTCATCTTAAGCGATTGTGGAACCTGCCTCCGTTTTAGGATATTTTTTAATAATAATTTTTTATATGAACTACCCGTTAACGCATTCATAAAAGAAAAATCGATCGGCATTAATCGTATATCCATGTGGCGACCAACGGCATCACAATTTTTATCTTCCGGTAACCCGGCATACGCCCTCAAGCTTTGTAATGATTTCCCGATAGCGACCTTAACGCCATCCCGGCGCATCAAAAAACTCATATTGCAACACATATAGGGCACGTTCAACTTTTCCGCTGCTAGCGCCCCCGCGTATTCATAGTTATCATGAATTACTAAATCAAATTTTCCCACTATACTCAACAATGTTGGCAGCATTGCCTTAGGCGCCCGATCCATAAAAATAGAATCAAGTAGCCAACGCGCTCGATGCTCGTGCGGAACAGACAAAATATCGGGAAGCGTCTCTGCTGGCCTAGCCTCGTCAAAATCAAGACCCGCGGGAATAAACGTAACCCCCTCGCTCTCAACAAACTCGCGATAACTCGCACCCGATGCGACCGCAACACTATGGCCGGCACGCAGAAAAGCTTTAGCCATTGGAATTAGAGGAGCAATATGGCCAACACCAGGCTGAGACGTAAATAATATTTTCATTTGTTGATATTCCCAAAACTCAACTGCAATTAAGCAGCAACAATGTGATCACTGACGGAGGCTTCAAGCGCCTGCTCTAAATCAGCGATAAGATCTTCAACTGGCTCTAACCCCACTGACAACCTTAAGTAATTCTCTGTAGATTGAGATCGGCAATATTCAGCCTCATAACGATGCTCTATCTGACTATAAACCGCACCATAACCGGTGGAATTACTCCAGCGCGTTACTGCCCTACATATGGTTTGACAACCTTGCACAGTCGCCTTGACGTTAAGCCCAAGCAAAGGCCCAAACATACCTTCACTGAATAATGTTCTTGCCAGAAAATGATGGGGACTTCTATCCAGCCCAGAATAAATAACTGACTCGACCAAGGGGTGCCCATCGAAATATTCAGCTATTCGGAGCGCCGACTCAGAACTATGCTTAATTCGAACGTCCAGAGTCATTAATGACTGATTAAGCCTCGAACTGTCCATAGCCCCCAAACCATTCCCAAACAACCAACGCAAATCTTTTATTGTTTGCCAAAAAGGCGTTTCTTCTTTGGTCGTTAGTAAGCCTGCCATCAAATCATTATGCCCCCCGAGACATTTACTTCCAGAATACATCACGATATCAGCACCAAAATTGAGTGATTTACACACAATAGGAGTTGAACACGTAGCGTCCACAGCCAACAGCACATCGGCAGGTTTCAATGATGCAATTCTTAATATATCTGTCACATTCAAGGAGGGATTGGCGATCAACTCAACCCAAATTAATTTTGTACTTTCGGTTATGCCACCAATGATGCTCGCAGGTGATGCATCGGGTACCCACTTTACATTAAAGCGGTAATGCTCAGAGAAACGTTCAACCCAATGCTTGATCGGCCAATAGATAGTCTTTGGGATGACCGCTGTATCTCCATCCTTAAGGCTTTGGAAGAGTGTCGTCACTGCCGCCATACCTGAACTGAAAGCCATTGCATCTGCTGCATCATCCATATCAATCATCGAATGCTCGAGCACATAGCTTGCAGGGTTAGACTGTCTCGCGTAAATGAGCCTAGCACCGTTATCTAAGCTGGGGGCACTGGCATAATTAAAGGTATTGGACACCAATATTGGCGGTGTCACTGATGCACCTAGACTCTGGCTATATCTAGTCAAATTTTTATGTGAAGACATGACAATTCCCTGACCTGCAAGAAGTTAGTTAGTTAGTTAATATTGATGTTTAATTTTTCATCGACCTTAATCCACAGTGCTACAGAACGCTCTATCCCAACCTGTAGTGATTTTCCATCACCCATTCTCCAGCAATTTACACCCAACTGGCGAAGCATTCTTTCACAAGCCACTGTCGTTACTGCTACGTAGTACTTGGCGTTATTCTGTTTTGCAAAGTCATAAAATGACTTTACCATTTCAAGTGTAATCGCGGACGTATAACCCCTTACAGCACTCGACGAACTTTTTTTAACGGCAAAACGGCTAATTTCCCACACATCATCTTGCTGCGGAGCCTCCTCACCCTGTAATAGACAAGGAAAGACATCTTTCAGCATGTAGCTACCAGTTGTGGGTAATGCTCTCCAACAACCAGCGACGCCGCCCTCACTCTTAACCGCAATATGGTGAGGCTCTAAGTCATCAAAAGAATCTCGCTCTAGTCCATCTTTAGTTTCAATATCCCAGTTTAAACGCTCAGAAAATGTCTCAAAGCGTAACTTAAAGATGTCATTGAAAAAGTCCTTTTGGGCTACGTTGTTATTTTCCTGTGCGATTACGATGCTATTCATTATTTTGCCTCTCCTGTTGATGTGCTGGAGAAGCAAATTTATTAAATATCACCGAAACTAATCAGCTGTACAATCTGACAGCCCTACCCTAAACAACAACTATTCCCTTAAAATACAATGACTTACATTAAAAACTTATGCAGCCTGTCATAAGTAACAGGTCGCTTTAAAAATCAAAATAAAGCAGGGGTAAAAACCTGTAAGATGTTACAGGTTTTATGAAAAACCCTTGATTCCCCGATTAAAATACGGCGAAATAGAAGGTTTTGTTTGAAAAAATTTACCTTTAATGTTGCCCCGCAGGCACATCCCACACGTAACGAAACTCACCCGAAAATCGTGCATCACTGATCAAAGAAGACCCTTCGACGACATCATGCTCACACTCATATACACGACCCACCGTCTCTGTATGCTCTGAGCTCAATTTTTGAGCATACCCAAACAACATTTCAAAATGCCCTTCATCACAGGTGTTGCTCCCGCTATAACAGTAGATGTAGAGTTGAGGATTAACGAGAGGAACAATGGCATTCAGCTCAACTAATTGCTTAACAAAAACGCTATCCTCCCCACGATTAAGAGCCGGATATTTAACTCCATTTCTGGCCAAAAATGCTTTACTACACATAAGAGTCTGCTCCCACGTGTGCCTTGGCGACATGTAGGTAACACTATGCTTTTTGTCATACATCAATAAATAGAAAAGAATCGAAGCCTGCTTACCGCTGCTTAAAATTGCCTCTAACTGTAATTTAATTCGATCACTGTGATACCAATCATCATCATCCCAAATACAAACGTAATCACCAGAGGCCTCTGCTATCGATATATTCCTAACATCACCCAGTGTTGTATCATCTTTATAAACGACCTCAACGAGCTTAATACGCTCATCACTCACATCACTCAAAAAGCGCTTTGTTTCTTCATCTGTCGATCGATATACAACAACAAGCTCCTTATTTTCATAGGATTGGGCCTCAAAACATTTAATAACATTCCTCAGGTTTTCCACTCGCTTATACGACAAACACAAACAAGATACTTTAGGGTTTTTCACTACCATCACAATTCTCCTTCAATAAATTATAAATTTAACTTGCATATACTTCGCCAGAGGACTCCAGCGTCTTCTTGGTTAACGGTGCGCCCTGCTTACTCCAGCCACCACTCCCCTCAAGCTCGCGCCTCCAGGCACCACTCAGCCATCGAGACAAGCTCAATAAACCCCTTATATTTTCATCAATAGCACTTGCAAGCCAAATACCTAGCAAAGCCAAACCCGAATGAAAAGCCAGCCCATACCCTAAACCCACAGCTAGAATCCACGTGCCACCAACACCTATAACTGCAAAAAGTATTGCATCGCCTGATGCTTTTAAGACCCCTCCCATAACAATATTTAGAGATCGCCCAACATCGATGAACACGTTCAGCCACAATAAAGCTAACACCAACTCGACTGTTGCCCTGTCAGCTGTGTAAACACTGATAATGTTTTTCCCAAATAGGAATATCAGCATTGAGATAGATAAGGCCCCACCCACACCAAGGAACAGCGCATAACTCACATCACGCTTGGCTTGCACACCATCTCCCGCACCCAAGCTATTCGCCAATTTTGTTTGTATTGCACTCGCGATCGCAAGATTCCAGATATTCGTTATGTAAAAGAAATTAATGAGATAGGCACGTGCGACCAAAGATAAATCACTAATTGCCACTATAAATATAACCAAAGCCATCTGCGCCAATTGATAAGATATAGGCTCTATCATCCCTGGGATCGCCACTTTTAATAATGGATTAATCGATAGTCGCCCACGCACTCTTATCGACCGAAGACTTAATCTAATCCCAACAACATTGATTGCGGCTAATATAATAATGACATCCGCAACAACCCAAGCAACAACACTCGCTATTGCAGCCCCCTTTGCTTGATATGCATCAAAGCCAAAATTACCTCCAATCAATGCATATCCAAGGGTCACATTGACAACATTCATCACCAGACCACTAATAATGATGAACTTCATCTCACCTCTCACGATAAGAAGCGCACAAAAACATATATATATTCCAAGGAAAAAAATACCGCCACCCCATATTTTATAATATGAATGAGCTTCAGAAAAAAATGCAGGATCAACCGACATCACATTAAGTAAATAACCTCCAGACACCATATAAAAAGCACTTAAGATTAAACCCAGCCCGGCAATACACAAAACTAGCCACGTCTGCATCACCACCAAAGAGTATCGTTTTTTGGCACCTACTAGCTTTGAACATACGCTGATCCCTCCGATCTGAAAGGCACCAATTAAACTCATGCCCATTAACAGCATTGGCATAACAGCGGATACGGCTGATACGGATAAATCTGATTGCTGGCTTAAAAAATATATATCAACTAATGGCACCATATAAGCCATTATCATTTCGATTAAAATAGGTATTGCCAAAAAAATTAGCGGCGTACTATTTATTTTATTGCTCTTATTCACCACTTAAGGCTCCAATGTATATAGGTAAAACAAGGTGATAAGGGATGAGGTAATAATAGTTTGTCCAATTAGGCGGAGAGATCGGCTTTCTTATCGAAGCGCTTAAAGGGGGGCATGTCACGCTTTAAGCAACGAAGGTAAGGATGTCGATATCAAGTATTAGTGGATAAAATATTGCTTCCTTATCCCTAACTTATTCAAGAGCTCTTTACAGGGATATGGCGAATATATTCCACCAACATCCATATCTGCTCTTCCGTTAAGACCTCTTTCCAGGCGGGCATCACACCAGCGCCATTTTGAATGTTCATTGCCAAAAGACCATCAGACTTCCATTTCAATTCAGTTAAATTTGCCGGTTTTACCGCAAGCCCTTCCCCGGCAGGGCCATCACCAAGGCCATAGTCGCCGTGGCAAGCAGCGCAATAACTACCGAATAAGCGTTCGCCTTCTAGCAAAGTATGTTCATTTTTCACAATGGGATTCGGTGTCATAGACATTTTTATCGGGCTATAGGCTGCACAGCCCACCACAGCAAGCACGACTACTAATAGAGTCCAACGTACAGCTTTCATAATCTCTCTCATCCTACGTGATAGGAACTTAACGATTTAACGCGCCTTAAATTCCCAGCCAATATCTCTCGCTCGCCTCAAAAAAACTACCTGTAACATCTTGCATTGGAAAATGCACATGAGTGATCCACAATTCACATCAATCAAGTAAAGCCAGAAAGTTATTCGCTATTGAGCATCCGATAAAGCAGGCGTATGAATGACCACAAACATTACCGTGAAAAAGGTTACTCAATCTGAAGCAGATCGATATTCAGAAATCCTCTCCAACGAAGAGGCAGCTAGAGCGAATAGCTATATACAAAAATCCGACACACTTAGATCTATTGTTGCGCATGGACTCAAAAGAGAATTGATTTCTCGAGAATTACGATGCGACCCCAAGGAAATATTATTTTCAATAGGCGCATACGGAAAACCAAGATGCATAAAAAAAAACGCCATTAAGTTCAACATCTCACACAGCGGTGATTATGTCGCCATCGGAACAAGTCGCGATCACGAAATAGGCATTGATATTGAATTTTTTAAAAACAAAAACTATCACTCCATATCTAAATTTGCACTTACACCATATGAATACAGAAAATACAAAAGCATTGGATATGACAAAAATTATTTATTAAAAATATGGGTAACAAAAGAATCATTAACGAAAACAAATGGTACTGGACTGCATACTGACTTCAGAAATATTTACATCAAGGAAGACAGCAATAACAAATTCTCTTCCTCTGCATTAGTTGACGATAAATATTATTTCTCAACATTATTTAATTATAAAGATGGGTTTTTTTCTGTCTCATCAAACGAAAAACTCTCAAAAATTCGCACCAATTATTTATAACAGAGACGGGGTTTAAAATTGAACACTATTGATAACGAAGAAGCCTTTTTAGACGAGGCCACCGACCTTGTCTTAAACGTCACAAAAAGCACTTCGACATGGGCAGGTATTGGCTGGGCAACCCTTGATAACCAAGGTACGATTCTCTCCCATGATGCCATGATGATTGGTGCAGCGAATGACAAGCTGACACTAAAAATCTCACAGCAACCCAGTCATTTTGATCACTTACTCTTAAGCTCTGAGCCTATATCAGGAGCTCTCGATATTAATGACTTAATCGCTGCGCTAAACAACTCTAATTGCACAAGGATAAGTATTGCAAAAAGGCTACCCGATACTTATCTCAATCGAGAGTGGCGTGAATGGAAGAAAGTTTGGAGCGGTAGCGTCCAATATTTACCGGAGACTCGTACCGCTGAAATGCTAATCCAAGGCGTGACGACGATTAAAGAAAAACAAAGACCTTGGGTAACGGCGGTATACGCCTCAAATCTCACTGGAAAAAACATACCAATTAATGCAGTGTCGGATGACTTCACCGTCAAAGAAAATTTGCGCCGCTACGCTTTTTATAGCCGTGGCGTACTCTACAACAATGACCAAAAGCAGTTTATTAAAGGTTTGCCTGAAGAAAATATTGCGCATGAATTTCTAGAGCCCTTTGAAATTTATGACGACACAAGCATTCGCACAATATTAGAGTATTGGGCGAAGGAGCTACGCTGTAATGTTGTAATTTACAGCAACCAAAGAACTTTAAGCTATTTAGCTAAGTATGACTTAGTAGACGAAATAGTATACTGCCTGGCTGAGCCAGGAAGCATAGAGCGAGGAGAGGAAAACATTCACATTAGCGATCCGGCAATTGATCTTTCCGGCTGGAAAACCACCTCCTGTTCAACGTCAGGGAATGGCTGTCAATTAGTATTAAGAAAAAAAACAGATGAACCAACTAACAATCGTCTACAGCATAGGCTTAATTAAGCCTGTAGACATGGCCTTAGCCACAGCATGCTGACGATTGACGGCCCCTAGTTTTTTGGTTGCACTAGTAAGGTGAAAAATGACGGTCCTTTCCGAAATTTCGATAATTTTAGATATTTCCCACGTTGTTTTCCCCTCACAAGCCCAAAATAAACACTCTAGCTCACGAGGGGTCAGCTTCTCTTTCTGGGTCTCTTCAACCTTTTGATTGATATTAATTCTTGATACGGTGTTGAAGAGCTCTGTGGCAAACATTTGAGCAGTTGCTAGTACTTTCTCAAAACGACCATTGATATCTTCATCCACCTTGGTGGATAAGCTAAATACCGCGACATCCCCCGTATGCGATCTTACAGGGATTGAGACCCCATGCTTAAGGCCCATTTCACCAGCTTTAGCTAATACCTTTTCCGCCTCTGGCGTAATGTACTGATCCATGGTTAGTAGCTGCTCCCATCGAATAGGGGCAACATTCTCAAAGCAATATCGCACAACCGGGTCATGCCGCTGAAAGCCTTCTTCGAAATAAGTGGCCATCCAATCATCAGGATAGTTAGTAATAGTTGAAATTTCTGGGGAGCTGAGCGAGGTTAACCGACAAATACCAAAAAGATAATATTCAAATCCAGCCTGCTGGCTAAACTCATCACAAATAGCTTTAACATCGCTAGAGGTTGTTGCTTGCTGCTGTAAATCTGAAAAGTGTTGTAGTGTAGAAATACGGTTATCCATTATTTTTTCCTTTTCTGTCGCGAGATTCCAATCTACAGCCATTGGAGCCTCGAGTAAGTGATTAACTACATCAAATCACAACCTTCAATATATCAAAATCACATTCAAGCTATATTTCAAATAACGCTTATAAGACACCCTAATATTACAATCTATGTCCCATCGGCACGCAAGCTAACACAGCAGAAGTTAACCTGTAAATAGAATGAGCATATCTTAAATACCGGATACATTATGGTGTTTTTTAAAGCCACAACTTTCAAGCTGAAGCGCCATTTTAAGCGGGTAGCCCATACATAACGAATGCATTAAGAATCACTAGCAGTCTAGGAGCCACCGATGTGGATGCAAGTCTCTTGCGCTTACAATCCATGCCCTACACCTCAATTCACTCTCCCGATAGCCGACGCTTTATAAGGTTGGCAGTAAATGCTATTGTTCCGCGTCGAAAATTTGACCATTTGGGAGAGCCTGCTTAAGCGCTCAAAGGTACGCAGTTACCGGTTTAAGAAGGCAGATTTACACCGCGCACGATAGCTCGCGGGATATACAAACAATAACAATGAGGTAGACCATGTCTTCAGCTTCTTCTCACAAGCTCTCTTTTATGGAAAAGAGTGGCTACGCGATGGGTGATGCCGCCGCGAACTTAGTTTGGCGGGGTGCGTTAGCGTACATCGCTGTTTTCTATACGGATACTTTAGGTATCTCGGCAGCTGCTGCTGCTACGCTTCTATTAGTTGTGCGCTTATCCGATGGTATTACCGATATTATTATGGGTATGATTGCCGACCGAACCACTAGCCGCCACGGTCGCTTCCGGCCCTGGATCTTATGGTCTGCGCCGGTACTTGCACTGTTTATGGTGCTAGCCTTTACCGCGCCCGACCTAAGTCCCGCGATGAAACTCGTCTGGGCATACTTTACCTATATAGGCCTAACGCTCGCTTACACCGTCAACAATGTTCCTTACTCGGCCTTGATGGGTGTAATGACGCCAAGCCACACCGAGCGCACCGTGCTTTCGGGCTATCGCTTTGCCGGTGCCTTCACCGGTGGCGTACTCGTCATGAGCTTCACCCCCGATATGGTTGCTTACTTTGGCCAGGGTGATGACGTTAAAGGTTACCAGCAAACGTTTTATGTCTTTGCCGGCTTGCTCATTGTTTTGTGTGGCATTACCTTTTTCACCACCAAAGAGCGTGTGGAACCGCCGAAGAGCTCTAGCGAGCAAGATGGCTTTGGCGAGATGTTTAAAAGCATTGGCTTAATGTGTATACCGTTACTCGCTATGTCTTGGTTCTTTGTACAGCGCGACCTTATCAGTGGTATCGCATTTGCCATCATCATTGGCGGCACCGCCATGGTCCTTCGCAAATTTATTAAAAAGCCTGAGAGTGAAACCTCTCAACCCCAGCGCGACCTTATCGATCTGCTCACCAATAAACCTTGGCTAATGATCTTAGGCTTAGGCCTATTTACTATGTTCTATAATGGCATTCGCTTCGGCACTGTGGCTTATTACTTTACCCACTATATGGGCGATGCCAGCTTAGGCGGCAAGTTCTTCTTTGCTACCACCGTCGTCAGTATGTTTGCTGCGATTATTGCGGGCTACCTGACCACATGGATGGGCAAAAAAACACTCTTTGCCATCTCGTTAGTTGTGAGCGGTATATTCACCTGTGGCATTTATTTCGCCAAACCGGAAGATGTGAGCCTGGTCTTTGGCTTGGGTGTTTGCGCTGAATTCTTCGCGGCCTTTATGCCAGTACTGGTCTTCAGCATGCTGGGCGATGCCGCCGATTATTCCGAATGGAAAAACGGCCGCCGTGCCACAGGCCTGCTCTACTCGGCCGGTACCTTCATACAAAAAATGGGCGGTGGTTTCGCTGGCGCACTCGTACTACTCGTATTGGCAAGCTACGGTTACGTCGGCACCGACCCAGACACCATCAGCCAAGCCAAAGAAGGCATGGTGAATTTGATGAGCTGGATTCCGGCTATTTTCTCATTCAGCGCTTTGGCATTGTTGGTTGTTTACCCATTAAACACCCAACGCATGGGCGAAATTGAAAGCGACTTAGAAGCTCGTCGTGCTGCAGCCCAATAACTAATCGTTAACGGCAACAACGAAAACCGCCTTCGGGCGGTTTTTTTATGCGCCAATATTCAGTAAAACTTAACACTTAAAGCCTTGCGGTGGCGCAAAGCCTTTATCGCAGGAATCCTAAGTGCTATCGTGCTCGCAGCCTTGCCTTAGCAATTTAGAAGCGAGAGAAACTATTAGCACGTCGCGGCCTACGGCCTTGGCATAACCGTCATCCCCCTATAATAACGAGACACCTATGACGATAGAGTCATCCAATAAGCTTTCTTTTGTCGAAAAGAGCGGCTATGCCATGGGCGATGCCGCCGCTAACTTAGTGTGGCGTGGCGCACTCGCCTATTTAGCGGTGTTTTATACCGATACGCTGGGTATTTCTGCTGCCGCTGCCGCCATATTAATGCTCGTGGTTCGCATATCCGACGGCATCACCGACATTATTATGGGCATGATCGCCGACCGAACCACCTCCAAGCACGGTAAGTTTCGCCCCTGGATCATCTGGTCTGCCCCCGTACTAGCCTTGTTTATGGTGCTGTCTTTTACTGTAATCCCCGATTTAAGCCCAATCGCTAAAATTGCTTGGGCCTACTTCACCTATATCGGCTTAACGCTCGCCTATACCGTTAACAATGTGCCTTACTCCGCATTGATGGGCGTTATGACACCCAGCCATACCGAGCGCACAGTACTTTCGGGCTATCGCTTTGCCGGGGCTTTTTGTGGTGGCGTACTGATGATGAGTTTCTTGCCGGATATGGTCGAATATTTTGGCCAAGGTAACGACGCCATTGGCTACCAAAAGACCATGTATGTGTTCGCAGGGCTTTTGATTATCTTATGTGCCATCACCTTCTTCACCACCAAAGAGCGCGTCGAGCCGCCGACCCCTAGCGGCTCACTCAAATCTGAATTAGGTGACCTACTTAAAAACTTGCCATTCATTATTACTCCGTTACTGGCAATCACACTGTTCTTTTATTATCGCAATCTAGCATCAGGCCTATTCTTCGCGGTGGTAATGGTTGCGGCATGGGTCGTGATTCAAAAGCTCATCAAAAAACCTGATTCCGAAATCACCCCCTCGCAGCGCGACCTGGTAGACCTGCTCACCAACAAACCTTGGCTTATGATTTTAGGCTTGGGCTTATTCACTATGCTCTTTAATGGCGTGCGCTATACCACAACGGCTTATTACTTTACGCATTACATGGGCGATAAAACCTTAACCGGTAGCTTCTTCCTCGCCACCATGCTCACCTCCATATTCGCCGCCCTTATTGCCGGCTACCTCACCACGTGGCTGGGGAAAAAGACGTTATTCAGCATTTCTTTGGCCGCCAGCGGCGCCTTTGCATGCGCGATATTCTTCGTTAAACCCGACCAAATCACGCTCATTTTTGCGCTGGGTATTTGCTGCGAGTTTTTTGCCGCCTTTATGCCGGTATTGGTCTTCAGCATGCTGGGCGATGCCGCCGATTTCTCTGAATGGAAAAACGGCCGTCGCGCTACCGGCTTGTTTTACTCGGCAGGTACTTTTATCCAAAAAACCGGTAATGGCTTTGCTTCCGCCTTGGTTTTATTGGTATTGGCCGCCTATGGCTACATCGGTAGCGACCCCGATACCATCGCGAACACCAAACACATTATGGTCAGCCTAATGAGCTGGATACCCGCACTATTCTCCTTTGCCGCTTTAGGCTTGTTAGTTGTCTATCCGTTGAATACTCAACGTATGGGCGAGATAGAAAGTGACCTAGAAAACCGCCGGAAGGCAAAAGGTTAGAATTAAACAATGATTGATCAAAACCGCCTTCGGGCGGTTTTTTTGTGCCTGCAGCTTCTTTTAATTATTGAGCGATGCGCCACAGAGCTGCGCACTAAAGACACAAAATAGTTAAGAATCGTGGTTCCACATTCGCGGACACCGTAAACTGTGCAATAAACCACAACATGCTAAACGAAAGCCGTTATCATTCGGCAGTGAATACGTTACCCGAAGGAATGCACATGATCTCTCGCCGCCGTTTTATTCAAGCACTTCAAGGTGCGTCTGTTGGGGTGCCGCTTTATGCCCAGCTAGCGCAGCGTGCTATTGCCGAGACTCAGCCGATACAGCCTAACATCTTGTTTAACTTTTTCCCTGAAGGCATTACGCCCGAGCTGTTCTTCCCGCAAGCAGGGGCTATTAGCCAGCTTCCAGTGATGAGCTCCCCCCTGCAGAGCGTTGCGCAGCACTGCACGATGATTGATGGCATTAGCATGTTTGGCGCTGCCGATATTCATGCCAGCCAAGCGCACCTACTTACCGGCGGAGACGATACTTCTCTTGATAATTACTTGGCTGCCGATTTAAAAATTAAATCCCCTAAAGCCTTTGGCGCGCTGCGCTTGGGGGCGTTTTCCAATCAGTTATCGCAATACAGTAATAGCTTTGCTGGCGGGCAGCAGTTACAACACGAAGACAACCCCGAGCTTGCCTACAAAGTTTGCTTTGGTAACGGCCCAAGCCGCACAGACGCACTCGCGTTAAGCGGCCTAAAAGACACCATAGGTTTAGATGCAAAACTAGTGGTAGAGCAGCAACTGGATGGCTTGGCGAGTATTGCAGCCAAGATTCCACCTCTGAATTTGCGTGGGTTGAACGAAAACCGTAATTTCTCGGATGTAGAAGCCACTGCAGACATTGCAACAGTCACCGATATTCAGCAAGACATCATCGTTATGGCCCTTAGCTGCGGGCTTAGCCACTGTGTTAGCTTTATGTTGGGGCATGCCAATTGGCCGGTTACGCCGCTCGATGGCAAAGGGCGCAGCTCCACTAACTACACCAAAGAAAGCGCAACCCCATATGTACAGTGGTACATGGAGCGCTTACATCGTTTATTGCTTAAACTGCGCGCGCTACCGGGCCAACAAACCAGCTCGTTACTCGATGAAACCTACGTACTCACCTATTCCAACAACGGCATATTGGTCGACAATATGCACGACCGCATGCCCTTTATCTTAAGTGGCGGACACGATTTTGGGCATCAAGGTGGCTACACACTCGACTACAGACAAAATACCAATGCCGGTGTCACTGCCAACCGCGAACATCCTGCGGAGCTAGTAGGTTTGCCGCACACACAACTATTAACATCGGTTGCACAAGCGGTAGGTTTGCACACTGACGGCATAGGCATTACCGAAGCGCGCGGCGGCTTTGACAACGGCCCGCTACCCAACTTTTGGCAAAGGAGTGTTGCGTAATGCAAAAGCTAATCAGCGTTATAGCAATAGCACTGGCCTGTGGTGCCTGCAGCAGTAAAGAGCTTGAAAAAATAGTGACGCCACCGGAGGCACTGAGTACTCAAAGTTCAAGCCAAGGGATTATCAATTCAGAGGATTCATCATCCGACGAATCTATGGCAGTAAGTTCTAACCAAGCCTTTTCTTCCATGGCCGCCTCATCGAGTATTGGTCTACCAGCCAACTCATCCGCCAGTTCATCACCTAACAACACAGGCTCAAGTTCAGTGGCGTATACAGCCTCTTCGGAAGCCGCCGCTAGTAGCTCTAATGATTCAGCCGGCACACCAAGCAGCGCAGCCTCTTCAGAACCCGTTGCAGCAACCCCTGGCGGCGAACAGTTATTCACTGAGCAATGCGCTAGCTGCCACGACCTCGAAAGTAATTTACCTTTTCAAATTGGCGCTAACTTATCGTTCACCGAATTACACCAAACCATCAGTAATACCATGCCCTTTAATAGCAGCAACCACTGCACCGGCGAATGCGCAATGGAACTGGCTTACTACATAGAGAACGCTCGACTCTAAACAGCAAACTGCGCCGGCCCGATGATGGTGCGACGTAGTTTAGGGACGAGGCAATAATAGTTTATCCAATTAGGCGAAGAGGGCCTGCAGGGAAGCAGGTT